>JBNMGJ010000313.1:0-1085 GCA_050872185.1 Mogibacterium sp. | reverse complement strand
TCGTGGATGCGCAGGTCTATAGCAGTGGGGAAAACCTACAGGGTAGCAGCCGTAACGGAATTCTGGTGGGATTCCTCTACAACTACAAAAAATTCGAATTGAATAATATCACTGTCTCTGGAAGGATTCATGTGGAAGGAAAATCAGAATCCGGAAACAGAGTCGGCGGAATGATTGGAGAAGCGAGGAGTATAACTGCTAAGAATTGCAAGGTAACGAACGTCGCCATTTCGGGATCGGAGGAAATCTACGACACTGGCGGTTTTGTCGGAATGAATATTGACTCCTGCTATGAGAATTGTACGGCAACCGGGACGATTACCGGGTGCTCTAATCTCGGTGGTTTCGCAGGGTATGCAGATGGCGGAAACTCGACCGAAAAGGAACTCTTCAAGAACTGCCTTGCGGACGTGGAAGTGGATGGAACGGGTCGGTACATCGGTGGTTTTGTGGGATTCTGCAACAATTTAAAGATTCGCAATTGCGTGGCAAAGGGCAACGTATCTACTATCAGAATTCGGGACCCATATATCGGTACTTTTGGAGGTCGTATCTCAGACACCACGGTTACCGACAGCCATGGGGCAGGGATCGCCACCTGCAAATCCACTACGACCGTCGCAGCAGGAGGCTTCTTTGGAGAGTTTCGTAACGGAAACACGGTTTCCGGTTGTTCCTTCGATAGTGTGAGAAACAAGGAACTCAAGGCCATCGGAGGGGAGACTCCCCAGGATCATGAGGGCATCACAGGCGCCAGCACACAAGGGGTAAAAGCAAATATCTGTAAGGATTACGAAACCCGGCACAACCCAGTTAAGGTGGCGAAGAGGTCTGCCACCTGTACGGAAGATGGCAGTGAAGAATACTATATCTGCGAAGCCTGCGGGACTCTGTACTCCGATGCTGACCAAAAGAATATCATCGATGCACCAATTGTTATCCATGCGACAGGCCACAAGTTCGGTGAATGGAAGGTAACGAAGGAACCTACCACGACGGCGGAAGGCGAAGAAGAGAGAACCTGCGAGAATTGCCCGGAAAAGGAAACCCGCAGCATTGCAAAGCGGACCCCATCGAAACCAGAG
>JBNMGJ010000317.1:0-1045 GCA_050872185.1 Mogibacterium sp. | reverse complement strand
GATAATGTGTGCCTGGTTCTAGGGGACAACATCTTCTACGGACAGGATTTGTCTGGAATTCTGAAGAGGGCAGTTTCCCACGAGAAGGGGGCTACCGTATTTGGTTATCCGGTGAAGGATCCAACGGCATTTGGCGTGGTGGAATTTGATGCAGACAAGAATGTCATCTCTATTGAGGAGAAGCCGCAGAAGCCAAAGTCCAACTTCGCCGTACCGGGACTGTATTTCTACGACAATGATGTCATCGAAATTGCTAAGAACGTGAAGCCATCCGCAAGAGGTGAAATCGAAATCACGGCAGTGAACAACGAATATCTCAGACGGGGAACGCTTAAGGTGGAACTGATGGGTCGTGGAATGGCATGGTTGGATACCGGAACGCCGGAGGGCATGCTCAGCGCATCGGAATATGTGTCCACCATTCAGGCCAGACAGGGATTCTACATTGCTTGCTTGGAGGAAATCGCCTGGAGAAAGGGTTTCATTGACGATGAACAGCTCCGCAAAGTAGGGGAATCTCTCAAGATGACCCAGTACGGACAGTACATCCTTTCGCTGCTGTAGCCTCAGGGTACAAATTATTGCTAATCAAGAGTATAAGGAGATAGAACACATTATGAAGGTATTGATTACCGGCGCTGCCGGATTCATCGGAAGCAACTTTGTATTTCACATGCGGAAAGCCCATCCGGACTACGATTTGATTGCACTGGATTCCCTGACTTATGCGGGAAATCTGGAGACACTGGCGCCGGTGATGGAGGACGAGCACTTTACGTTCGTTCGCTGCGACATTACGGACCGAGAGGGGGTTCGCAAAGTCTTTGAAGAACACCATCCGGATGTGGTGGTGAACTTCGCCGCAGAATCCCACGTAGACCGGTCCATTGAGGATCCGGGAATCTTCCTGCGGACCAATATTCTGGGAACACAGGTATTGATGGATGCCTCTAGAGAATATGGAATTCAGCGATTCCATCAGGTGGGTACCGATGAAGTGTACGGAGATTTGCCGCTGGACCGTCCGGATCTGTTCTTTACTGAG
>JBNMGJ010000083.1:0-7701 GCA_050872185.1 Mogibacterium sp. | reverse complement strand
TGTTCTGAACAGTGAATTCGAACTGTACGTAGATGAAGACTTCTCTAAAAGAACGAAAGCGATTCGTCTTGTGGAAAAGAATTTGCGGGCGTTAAGGGAGGAGCTTCCAACTGGAATTATGGAAATGCCGAAGGTGGTTGTCGTGGATTTTGAGAAATACGGAATCGGAAAAGACGCTATCGCCGCATATCACAGGGAACTAGAATGCATACTGATCAATAGCCGATATGATACGGTGGAAAAGGTTCAGAAATTCTTGGAGAAGGAAAAAGGACTCTTTGCAAGTACGGATACATTATCACCATATCGGCATGAACTAGGACATCACCTATATCAGGTAATGATACAGTCGATTGCAAAGAAGAACAATTTGCCGTACAATGTGCTGGATGAGAACAGTCCAGCAAAGAAAATTCTCGATGAAATCATTGCAGATTTTGTGCATGAGAAAAACAATCAAGGTGAATCGATAGAATCGAAGTTAAGTAAATATGCTCAGATTGGTTACAGGAGAAACAACTATTCAGAAATATTGGCAGAAGCCTTTTCTGGGAGATTCAACAGAATGTATGCAGAAGAATTATTAGAGAGAATCATGGAGGTAAGGGTATGATGATTATTCCATCTGATGAAGTTATGAAATGCATGGATGAAATGGAGATTGCAAAGAAAGAGGGAGATAAGCATAAATGGGAATTGCTTGATAAAAAATTAGATGATATTCTAGCAAAAGAACACGAAAAGGAACGTGAAGAATACCTGGAGGTATTCGGACTGGACATCGATGATTATTCGGATTACTCATATAAATTTTTGGATCTCGATTACGGAAGAAAAGCGAATGCGACGATAGCGAAAGCGAAAGAAACCGATGAACATGGTTATACAGTATACAAGATATTGATATATCTATATACACGAAAGGATGGACTTAAATTTGAGAAAGATGTTTTCGAAGAACAACTGCTGGAAGGATACGAGCCATCTGGGAATTATGTAACTGGAATTCTTCGAGAGCTATCCGACAACGGATTGATTGAGAACATCGTATTTCAACATGTAGAAGGTGATAAATATGCCTTGAAAAGTGGACTCACGAAAATGAAAATTACATCAAAAGGAACCGAGTACCTGTTACATGATTCTGTGATGAAAAAAATGCAAAGAATTATGCGAAATGGTGCGGGGTACATTACACAGTTGACGGACTGTTTACCGAAATAAGAGGAGAAAAAATGAAAGATTATAACAACATTCAAATTGGCATCATCGGACTAGGAAGCATGTCCACGGCCATTGTAAAAGGACTGATTCGTCACGGCGGGGTGCTTCCGGAGAATATTTACGCATCGGGGCGCAATAGGGTGAAATTGGAATCGAATTGCGGTGCACTTGGAATCCATCCGACCACCAATCAGGAGGTGGCGAAACAGTCCGACATTGTTATCATCGGTGTTCACCCGAATCAAGTAGATGACGTGCTGGAAGAGATTTCAGATTTGCTAGCAGATACAATCATCGTATCCATTGCCTATGGTGTTCGCCAAGAGAACTACATGAAACATCTTCCGGAAGGGAGTCCTGTAATCTGCACCGTGCCCAATACGCCGGTAGAAGTAGGAAAAGGTGTTTTCGTCTGTGCGGATAATCACTCCTTATTGCCGGAACAGTTGGCGTTGTTCCAAGATACTTTTGGCAGAATTGCATTGATTGAAATGCTCCCAGAGAATCTGGTGGACCTGGGAGGAATTATTGCGGGAAGTACACCGGCATTTATGGATATGGTGATGGAAGCCCTGTCTGATGCAGCGGTTCTCCATGGGATGCCGCGGGATACGTCATACAGGCTGGTGGAGAAGATGATGGAAGGAACTGCAGCGTACGCGTTGAAGTCGGGCATGCATCCAGGAATATTGAAGGATGGCGTGTGTTCACCGGGGGGCGCGACCATTAAAGGGGTTGCAGCGTTGGAACAAAGAGGTCTGAGAGGATCATTGATTCATGCAATCGATGAAATTATGGAATAGAAGAGAAAGAACTGGAAGGGGAGGTCTGTCGCATGTAGAAAGTGCGACAGGCCTCTTTAAGTGTAGCAATTTCATGGGTTTATTTTTGTTACGCATCAAATCAAGTGTGTACTGAAGGGGAATTTTATTTGTGGTACAGTCTATACACGGGAGGAAATCATGAGACTGAGACTAGTAATGAAGGATCGTGAATACAGGGATGCCTTGGCAAGAGCCATCGGAAGAAAGAAATCCAATCTGTACGTGATAATTGCGGACACATTTGAGCGCGAGGCGGATACGCTGATTGTAACCGATGTGGGGAAAGGAAAGCTGGGAGAAGGAATGGTCTATCTGGGAAGAGAGCCGGAGCGAAAGGTGGAAGGAAAAGGTCCCTATACGTTGTTCAAATACGAAGGGGTAGACGAGCTTATTCGGGATTTGGCCCAGTGCCTCTTCTTATGGTGCGGTGATGGAGAACAGCCGATTCCATCTGGCTATCTAATTACGGTGGGAACTATGGAAAGACCGGATCTTTGTAGACAATTTGCGGAATCCTTAGCGATGGAGCTGGCGAAGAGGACGGACGAACGGGTGTTGCTGCTTCCGCTGACGTACTTTTACAAGGGAGAAAGATTGTGGACTTCCGAGGAAAGCGTGATGAGGAAGCTCCTCTATTATATCCAGATGGAGCGGGCACTCCCCATCGATGTGTTCTTTCGGAAAGGAGAAGGAAATGTCTACTATTTGCGAATGCCGGAGGGCATGAACGAGTTGCTTCGGATTCCAGAGGAAGAAAGGTGTGGCTTCATTCGACAGATTACAAGATATTTTCCGGTGGTAATCGGCAATATTGGAGATTGTTATTCCCAGGGGAATATCGAACTGATGCAGAATGCGGACCGTTGCATCTATATGGTTCCGGAAGAAATGGAGGGACATTTCCCGAGGACCGGGGATTTCGTTTCGGGGAAGGATAACAATGAAATTACAGAATTAGCAAATCGAATTGCGGAGGAAATATGCTGAAAGAAGTCACGCTCAAATACAGTGCCGAACTAGACGAATTAATTGGAACTCTTCGAAAGGAGGTGGTTCATTGCAATGAAGATATCCAGGATGAACGAATTCTAGCTGTAGTAGAAGATGCTTTCTTTGCCTCAGAGTTTTCGAAGCAGGTGGAATACGGAGAGCTTTCGGCAGTGGTTGCTGCCATTTACGCGCGCCTTCGGAGCAAGTACGGAATCCTTCAGGAATACCTTCAGAATCCGGCGGTGAACGAAATTATGGTGAACGGTCCGGAACACATCTTCGTGGAACGGAATCGGAGAGTGGAAGAGGTCGACAATGCTTTTCTGTCATCGGAGGAATTGGAAGGGATTATTCGGATGTTGGCATCGGATGTCCACCGAGAAATCAACGAAGCGAATCCCATTGTGGATGCCCGAATGAAGAACGGATATCGAATCAATGGAATCCTTCAGAATGTGGCTCTGAATGGACCGGCTTTGACGATACGAAAATTTTCGGACCGAATGATTACCATGGAAGACTTGGTTGAACTGGGGAGCATGACGGAGCTCTGCAAGGAAGATCTGTGTGTCCTGACGGAATGTGGATACAATATTTTCATCAGCGGAGGAACCTCCTCTGGAAAGACTACGCTGTTGAATGCGCTGGCGGAGCACATCCATTCGGAGGAACGGGTGGTGATTATTGAAGACTCTGCAGAACTGAATCTGAGCCATCTGGAGAACCGCGTGCAGCTGGAATGTCGCAGCGCCAATTCCATTGGAAAAGGAGCTGTTACAATGGATCAGCTTATTCGAACCAGCCTGCGGATGAGGCCGGATCGGATTATTGTGGGTGAAGTGCGAGGAGGAGAAGTATTAGATATGATACAGGCCATGAATACAGGGCATTCGGGAAGCATTTCCACGGGCCATGGGAATTCCATCCGCGGAATGTTGAACCGACTTGAGACCATGTACATGATGAGTGCGAGTGTTCCGGTGTATTCCGTGCGAAATCAGATTGCCAATGCCATTGAGATTTTCATCCACTTGCAGCGAGACGCGAATGGAATTCGTAAAGTAGTGGAGGTGGCGGAAGTCGAAGGGGTGGATGGCGAGAAATACCAAATCAACTATCTGTATCGGACGAATGCCGAAGACCAGTTGGTTCGGACGGATAATCACCTGAAGCATCGAGGCAATCTTCGGAGAGGAGGGTATGATGACCGACTTTAGAAGCTATGAATTCACCCGAAGACAGAATGCTCGGTTCCTTGGAATGGTGCTCATCGCTGCAGTGATGTTTTCCCTATTGTTCTACAGAAATGTGTTATTTGCAGTAGTCGTAATTCCCTTCGTGTCGAAACTTCGAAGCTTTGCCATCGAGAACTGCAGGAAGCGGAGGAGTCAGGACTATTTAATCCAGTTCAAAGACTTCCTTTTCATCGCGGCCACTTCCATCGGTGCTGGAAGATCCATGAAGGATGCCATCGCCGAAGCAATTCCAAGACTTCAAAGCATTCATGAGGAGAATGAGGTGCTGGTTCCGGAGTTGAAGCTTGCCCATGAGCGAATGGAATATGGAAATGAAGATGACGTGGCGGTGCTGGCGGATTTGGCGGTGTTAAGTGGACAGGAGGATGTGATTGACTTCGTCACCATCTATGCCACCTGCAAAGTCACTGGTGCCAGCTTGATTCGTGGCATGAACCGCGCTGCCATGGTGATTATTGATAAGATGACTATCGAACGAGAAATTGTCGAACGAATTCGGCGAAAAGAACAGGAGGGATTCATTATTTTGATGGCGCCCATTCTGGTAATCGTGTTTCTGAACTTGACTTCACCAGATTACATCGCACCGCTTTACGAAACATTTCGAGGAAGACTGATTATGACCGCAACGATTGCCTCTAACATTGGAATCTACGAATGGATCCAGCGGATTGTGAAGGTGAAGATATGAAAGAGAGAATCAAGGAGGGAATTCGAATTGTTCGAGAGAATCCATTGCTTCTTCGACAACTCTATGGAATAACGGTAATCTGTGGATTGTTTCTGCTTTCTTTTACCTTGAAAAGCGGATTGGAAAAGGGAAAGTACATCGTGGATAAGAGTGGGGGCGTGGTGGGAATTGAACGAAGGTCGTTGAACGCTTACGAAGAGTATCCGGTTCATGTTCGAATACGGAGCGATAAAGCTTCATTAGAGCAAGATATTATCATATCGAAGAAGTCGGTAAAAGAACTTCGGAAGAAGAATCAGAACTCCGGGAAGAAATCGGTCAAGGAGGCGAAACAGGATTTAGAACTGGAACTGAGTCACATTCTGACAGACGTGGAATCTTCGGCGGAAAAGAAAATTACGCTGCCGACGGAGCTCACGGATGGGACGAAAATTGTCTGGGAGAAAGCGGATACGGGATGGAAAAGCGAGTTCAAAATTGTTGGGCTGTACGTTCTGATAATCTTGCTCCTGCTATACCATCACCTGGGTCCTAAGAAGAAAAAGAAGGCAAAGAATCAGGAGGGACTTCTGAGGGGGCTTCCCCGCTTTGTGAACCAACTAGTTATGATGATGTATGCCGGAGTGATATTAAGCGACGCCTTTGACCGAATATGTCAGAGTTATCAACTGATACCAGAGAACAGCAGAAGCGAGTTCGAAAAGGAAATGGTTCGACTCTATGAATCGCACTCGAACCATCGGGTTAGCACAGCCACCGTTTTGAATGATTTTGCCGGCAAAAACAACGTGACGGAAATGCTTCGGATTTCTACCATTCTGATTGAGAATGAAAAGCGGGGAAGCGATGTTGTGGAAAGCCTGACTAGGGAGAGCCGGTTCCTCTGGGAAGAACGCAAGATTGTGGCGGCGGAGAAGGGAAAGAGCATCGATACGAAGATGGCCGGTCCCCTGGGAGTGCTGCTGATTCTACTAATCATTATTACAATGGCGCCGGCAATGCTGGCAATGTAAGGAGGTATATAATATGAAGAAATTGTTGAAGCAGAAACGAGGCATGGAAATGGTGCAGGTCGCCATTCTGGTGGCGATTGCCGTAGCACTTGGGATTATCTTCAAGTCCCAGATTACTTCTTTCGTCAACGAAGTGTTCTCTCGCCTGGACGCAGGATCCTTCTAAATCGATGATAGAAAAGGGCGAAAGAAAAATGCTGCACCAGAATCAACGGGGAAATGAATTCGTGGAAGCGGCGATTGTGATTCCGATTATTACAGGGGTGGTGATGTTGATTCTCCATCTGTTCGTGTTCTATTTGAACATTTTAGCTACAGGTGCCAGGGCACATCAGGAAGCCTGGAAGAAATGGACAGAATCCGAGGCAATCATCGTGAATGTCAACCGTAGAATCGTGAAAACTCAAATGATTTCAAAGGGCATGCTCGATTTTCTTCCGGAGAATGAACGGGAAATTCTGTTTTACGATTTGAATGAAGACCGAATTGTCCGTGCAAAGGGAATCACCGATGAGAAATAGGAAAGGGTCCGCAACGGTGCTTCTCAGCATAGTGGCAGTATCGCTGAGCATGGCCATATTATCCGCAATTCTTGTTATGCGGCAGATTACCATCGGAAGCACCGTGGAGAGTTACGGGAGAATCTGGACCACGGCAGTCCTGTCGGAGTACGACCGGAATTTGTTTCGGGATTACGGAATTATGGCATTCTACGGAAACAATCCAGAAATGTCCGAGAAAGTACAATATTACCTAGACTATTCACTCAAGGGCGTTCTGGGGATTCGTTCGCCGAAGGCAAACGCCGAATTGAACGGATATGAAATGTCCGATGTAGAGAATTTTCGGAATGCCCTGGTGAAGAGTTTTGGACAGGAGGCACTGGAATCCATCCTAAAGAAATCGAAGAGAACAACGCGTCCGGATAGTACGGAGAAAGATTCCGGTGAAAAAAAGAAACCGAGGGAAATCCGGAATCCGGTAGTGCTTCGGACGCTTCCATCTCGGGATGCGGAAGATTCTACGAATATTGAAAAGTTAACAGAACTATTCAAGGAAGGGAAATATACAAATGATGCCGGCGTTTCGTTGAAAAGCATTACCGCTGAGACCGTGTTCATCCGAAAGCACTTTGGCAGTGCGTTGAAAATTGCGGACAAGAAGAAACACTATTTCCAGAATGAGTGGGAGTACATCATCAAAGGGGCACCGAACGACGAAACGAATCTGAAAAGCTGCAGGCGTCGTTTGTTCCTGGTTCGGAATGGATTGAATCTGGCTTACTTGTACAGTGATTCAGGAAAGGTGGAACTGGTGACATCTCTTGCAGAAATCATATCCCCAGGACCCATGGGACTGGTCACCCAAGGGATTCTTATGGAAGCCTGGGCTGCTCTGGAAGCGAAGCAGGATGTCGAAGATTTGCTCCAGGGTGAACGGGTTCCGGTGATGAAAACCGAGAAGACGTGGAAAACAAGTATTCAAGGAATTCTGAACGATGGGGAAATGAAGAAGAAACTGGACGAAGATTCCCAGAAAATGTTGGAAGAAAAGAATGCAGAAGTCCAAGAAGCGGCAGGAGGCAGTATTCAGAAAAAGGTGAGCGAGGAACTCACCTATGAAGATTACCTGTGGGTCCTCATTCTGGCAATGCCGAAGGATACAAGAACGCTTCGAATTATGGATCTGGTGCAGATTAACAT
>JBNMGJ010000164.1:0-4259 GCA_050872185.1 Mogibacterium sp. | reverse complement strand
TCACAGTAATTAACGAATAGCGAGAGTAGAGAGGTAAGAATTGATGGCAGACCTTATATATCGGATTGTTATGTGGACCGCTCAGGTCCACGACCAGATTATGGCCATGAACGATGGCTGGGGATATTACAACAACGATAAGAAGCTACACTTCATCGTGATGGGAATCATCGGAATGATTGTGGTGCTGGGAGCGTATTTCATCTTCAAGCTGCTGCAGAACCATCCCCTGGTGATTGCCTTTATCTATGCCTTTACGGTGATGATTGTGCTGACTTTCTCCATTGAAATCGGGCAGGGATTCTACGGAACCGGCAATATGGAGATGGATGACGTGGTGGCCGGCATGGCGGGCTTCCTCTTCTTCTTTGTCATCTTCGCATTGGTTCGGGGAATCTTCATGTTGTTCTACAACCTGATTCGGGGGGAGAAGCGCAAAAAAAAGACAAAATGAAAAAATTTTATAAGAAATTCTCTAAAAAACCTTGCATTTTTTGTCATACAAGTATAAAGTAATCTAACCGATTATTTTAAATGAATGGATATTTGAAATCGTTAGAGAAAAGAAATGGTTGTAAGGTGAAAGGAGAATGGTGAATGGCTAAGGCGAAAGAGCCCTATTTTGACGACGGTGCGAATGTAACGTCGCAGACGAGAGCGAACTTCTCAGGAAAGTTAGGTTATGTATTGGCTACTGCAGGATCGGCGGTAGGCCTGGGGAATATTTGGAGATTTCCGTATCTGGCGGCAAAGCACGGCGGCGGCGTGTTCCTCCTCATGTATCTCATCATTGCGGTAACCTTCGGGTACACCATGATGATGTCGGAGAACGCACTGGGAAGAATGACCCGGAAGAGTCCGGTAGGTGCGTTCCGTGCTTTTAGCAAGAGCAAATTGGCAGGCTGCGGTGGATGGCTCAATGCCATTATCCCGATGCTGATTATGCCGTACTATAGCGTAATCGGTGGATGGGTGGTGAAGTACCTCTACGAATTCACCCGAGGCAACGTGAAGGCTACGGCACAGGATTCCTTCTTCACCGGATTCATCAGCGACGATGCCAGCGCAGAGCTGTGGTTCATCATTTTCGCTCTGATGGTGGTGGTAGTTATCTTCGCCGGCGTAGAGAACGGTGTGGAGAGAATTTCCAAGATTATGATGCCACTTCTTGTGCTTCTGGCACTGATTGTGGCAGTGTACTCTATGACCCGTCCGGGCGCGATTGAAGGAATCAAGTACTTCCTCATTCCAGACTTCAAGAACTTCACCTGGATGTCGGTGGTATCTGCCCTGGGGCAGAGTTTCTACTCCCTGTCCATCGCCATGGGTATTCTGGTAACCTATGGATCCTACATGAAGAAGGACGTGGATATCGAGAAGGCCACGGGTCAGGTCATCCTCTTCGACAGTGGAATCGCCATCATGGCAGGACTTATGATTATTCCGGCGGTATTCGCTTTCTCCGGTGGAGATCCGAATGCGCTGAATGCAGGACCATCCCTGATGTTCATCACCATTCCGAAGGTGTTCGCAAGCATGGGACTGGGACGCTGGGCTGGATTCGTCTTCTTCCTTCTGGTGCTCTTTGCGGCGCTGACCAGTGCCATCTCCCTGGCGGAGACCAGCACCTCCACCTTCCAGGACGAACTGGGATGGAGCAGAAGAAGATCCACGCTGGCGGTAACCTGTATCATGTTCGGACTGGGAACACTGAGCTCTCTGGGGTACAGCTCGCTGGGCTTCGTCAAAATCTTCGGAATGCAGATTCTGGACTTCTTCGACTTCGCCACCAACTCGGTGATGATGCCGATTGCAGCCTTTGCGATGTGCATACTGATCACCCGCTGCGTAGGCGTGCAGCGCATTGCAGAGGAAGTGAAACTTTCTTCCAAGTTCCGCATGGAAAAGATGTACAACGTTGTGGTTCGCTACATCGCGCCGATCTTCGTCATCATCATTCTGCTGAGCTCCCTGGGATTCATCGGTTAATTATCGAATAACAGGCGAAAAGAGAAACGGGTTGAACCGGACGAGCTTGATTCGGGGAAAATAATTTTATCAAAAAAGGTCTTGCATCTTCCATATTCCTGTGGTAATATATACAGGCGTCAGAAATGACGGAATCATATGGAGGATTGACCGAGCGGCTAAGGAGCTTGATTGGAAATCAAGTAAGGTGTAACAGCCCCGTGGGTTCGAGTCCCATGTCCTCCGCCATAATTGTAGCAACGCTGGTGGAATCATCGGCGTTGCTTTTTTTATACCTTGGAGTAGAGGAGTGTCACATGATTACAGGAGAGTTAAAGAATCGGATTGATGGCCTGTGGGATATTTTCGCATCGGGAGGTCTGGTGAACCCATTGGAGGTCATTGAGCAGATTACTTATCTGATGTTCATCCATGACCTGGATGATTCCGATAATAAGCGGGCGAGAGAAAGTGAGATGCTAGGACTTCCATATCAGAGTATTTTCGCTAGCGAGGTGAAACTCGACAATCAAGTCGTTGATGGTTCTCAGCTCAAATGGTCGGTGTTCCACGATTTCCCAGCAGACAGAATGTACTCTGTTGTGCAAGAGTGGGTATTCCCATTCATTAAGACACTGCACGGGGATAAGAACAGTGCCTATTCCAAATACATGAAGGATGCAACCTTCAAGTTGCCAACGCCGCTAGTGTTGTCCAAGGTAGTGGACTCACTGGACGAAATCTACCGGATGATGAACGAGATGCAGAGCACCGATGTTCGAGGCGATGTGTACGAATACCTTCTATCCAAGATTGCGCAGTCGGGCCTGAATGGTCAATTCCGGACACCGCGGCACATTATCCGCATGATGGTGGAGATGATGGATCCATCCAGCGACGAGGTCATCTGCGATCCCGCCTGTGGAACCTCTGGATTCCTGATTACGGCCGGGGAGTATCTTCGCGAGAATAAGAAAGAAGAGATTTTCTACAACAAGGAGAAGAAAGACCATTTCATGAATCACATGTTCCACGGATACGATACGGATCCCACGATGCTTCGCATCGGTGCCATGAACATGATGACTCACGGAATTGAGAATCCTTCCATCGAATACAGGGACAGCTTGTCGGATCAGAATCCAGATAATGAGAAGTATTCTCTAATTCTGGCGAATCCGCCTTTCAAGGGAAGTCTAGACTCCGAAGCCGTATCCGGTGATTTGCTGAAAGTCTGCAAGACGAAGAAGACAGAATTACTGTTCCTAACGCTTTTCGTTCGTATGCTCCAAATAGGCGGCCGTTGTGCCTGCATTGTTCCGGATGGGGTCCTGTTCGGTTCGTCTAAGGCGCACAAATCCATTCGGAAAGAAATCGTGGAAAACCAACGGTTGGAAGCGGTCATCTCCATGCCTTCCGGCGTATTCAAACCCTATGCCGGTGTGTCCACGGCGATTCTGGTGTTCACAAAGACAGGATATGGAGGAACCGACAAAGTCTGGTTCTACGATATGACGGCAGATGGATTCAGCCTGGATGATAAGCGGTCCCCAGTGGAGGAAAACGATATCCCAGATATCCTAGAGCGGTTCCGAAACCTGGATAAGGAGGAAGAACGTAAGCGAACGGAGAAGTCCTTCTTGGTGCCGAAAAAAGAAATCGTGGACAACAGCTACGACCTGAGTATCAACAAGTACAAGGAAATTGAGTACGTGCCGGTGGAATATCCGCCAACGGAAGAAATCATGGCAGATATCCGTGAGCTGGAAATGGAAATAGGCAGCGAACTGGAAGAACTGGAAAAGCTGCTGAATCTGTAATAGAATATAGAAAATGGAGAAAGGCGGTTTTGCAGAAGCGAACAATTCGGATTTGCAGGGTCGCGAGAAAAAGAGAATATATGTTTGACAAGGACACGGTCATTTGCTAGTATACTAATAAAGGTGCTACCGATAGACGGTTAGCTCCAGTAAGAGTTTGAGTCAAAAATGACCGCCACGCTTATGGGTTATGGGGCGGTCATTTTTGTGTCTTATCATTGCTCTTAGAACCCATGGTATAACCAAGAGCAAAGCATTCAATGCATAAGCCGACAATGGCTATAAATAGTTCTATTGTAAGCATAAGCCACACCTCCTTATCCGATTTCCTGAATGGATTTCCAGATATAACGTAAGTTCAAACTCTTACGTGGAGGCAAACCGCCTACCGTGTATGGTAGCACCTGATGATATTATAGCAAACATACGTTCTCTAAATCAATACGGAAATTCGTGTGAGGATGGAGATGC
>JBNMGJ010000078.1:0-7940 GCA_050872185.1 Mogibacterium sp. | reverse complement strand
GGTGGAAATCGTCCATGGAGACATCTTGGAAATTGACCTGGAAGAAATGATTCGGGAGGGTAAAAGCAAATACGATGTATCCAAGGTGCGGGTAGTAGGAAACCTTCCCTACTACATTACCACTCCGATTATCATGAAACTCCTGGAATCCGGTATTCCTTTCGAAAGCATTACCATCATGATGCAGAAGGAAGTTGCGGACCGCTTGATTGCGGAACCGGGAACCAAGAATACCGGTGCCATCACCTATGCGGTTCAGTACCGGTGTACGGTGGACAAGATTTGTGATGCGGACCGCTATTGCTTCGACCCGGCACCGAAGGTGGACTCCGTGGTTCTGAGACTGAACCTGCGGAAAGAACCTCCGGTGACTCCGGAGAATGAAAAGTTCTTTTTCCAGTGTATTAAGGCGGGCTTCATGATGCGCCGGAAAACATTGCTGAATTCCCTGACAGCGCTGAATTCCCTGGATGCTTCCTATCATTTCGGAAAGGAACAGATTCAGAGTGCACTGGAGGAGTGCGATATTGATTCGAAGAGACGGGCGGAAAGCCTGACGATGGAAGAGTTTGAAAAATTATCAAATGCAATCTGGAGGCAGAGATAGTTGAGTATCAAGAGTAGAGTAGAAAAGTTCCGGAACAATCCCGGAAAAGTTCGAAGAAAACTAGGAGCTATTGGAAACAAAATCAAGACGAAGTTCCGAGAGAAGTTCCCGAAGAAGGAGCCGAAATTCTTCGATGCAGACCTGCATGAGCGGAGATATCTTCTTCGACTGGCGATTATGGCCTTTTTCATGTATCTGTATATCGAGACCTTCGCCAGAGCCACCGATGGAATATTCAACGGTATTGAAATGCTCTGGAAGCAGCCGTTGATATTTTTCTACAACTGGCTGATCATTTTCGCCACACTGACCCTGACCCTTCTGTTCAAGAAGAGAGGATTCGCCACCATGATTATCATGACGCTTTGGGGAATCCTGGGTACGGTAAACGGATGTATTCTGATTAAGCGAATGACTCCTTTTACCCTGTACGATTTGCAGAACTTGGGAGACGGTTTGACCCTTCTGACCACGTATTATTCGAAGATTCAGATTATTCTGGGAGGGGCAGCCATCGTCGTCGGCGTGGCCATCATCATTCTGTACTACATTAGCTGCTACAAGTGGCAGAATATCAGTTACAAAAGAAGTTTGACCGCGGTGGGAATTTCCGTAATTGCAGCGCTGGGCTGCACATACGGGTTCATCCACGCCGGTGTACTGTCTACTTTCTTCGGAAACCTGAATTACGCATATACAGATTATGGATTCCCATACTGTTTCATCAACACGTCGGTGAACAAGGGTATTTCGAAGCCGGCGGATTATTCAGAAGCTTCTGTAAAGAAAATTCTCAATAAGACGAAGAACAAAACCAACACCACACCGGTAAAGAAAGATGTGGACAAAGATCATCCGAACATCATCGTACTTCAGATGGAATCCTTTGCCTATGCCCAGGACTTCCACAATATTAAGGTGTCCAATGACCCGACACCGAACTTCACCAAGCTGATGAAGGACTACACCTCCGGTTGGTTCGAAGTACCGGCCTGCGGTGCTGGCACGGCCAACACCGAATTCGAGGTACTGACGGGAATCAGCGCCAAGTTCTTCGGCCCAGGAGAATATCCGTACAAGGGGAAACTGCGGGAGAAGACCTTGGAGAGCATGGCCTATGTTCTCAAGAACAACGGTTATTCCACCTATGCGATGCATGACCACAGAGCCCTGTTCTATAACCGGAATGAAGTATACGCAAACCTTGGATTTGACAGCTTCACGTCGGTAGAGTACATGAACAATGTGGAATTGACGCCGACGGGATGGGCTCAGGACAAGACCATGACCGATGATATCATGGATATTCTGACTCACTCTAAGAAGCGGTCTTTCATGCATATCATTTCCGTGCAGGGACACGGAAGTTATCCGACAGAACAGGTTTTCAAGAATCCGTACACCACAGTAACGGCAGATGACGAAGAAACCAAGTGGAAGTACGAATACTACATCAACGAGACCCATCAGATGGATACCTTCATCGGAGATCTTTTGAGTAAGATTAAGAAGAGCGGAGAGCCAACCATCGTGCTAATCTACGGAGATCATATTCCGGCGTTGGACGTAAAGTCTTCGGATTACGCCAACGGAAATCTGTACCAGACCCGGTATGTCATCTGGGATAACATCGGCCTTAAGGAGAAGGACAAAAAGCTGTACTCCTATCAGGCAGGTGCACAGCTCCTTAAGGATGCGGGACTCAGCCATCAGGGCGTCATGTTCGATTACCAGCAGAGTAATTCACAGAAATCCAAGACCTATCTCAGCGACCAGAAGGAGCTGGCTTACGATATGCTTTATGGTCAGGACTACGTGTTCGGCGGAAAGAATCCGTTCAAGCGGGTCAACATGCGGATGGGTTACAAGGACATCAAGATTGATAAGATTGTCAAAATCGGTGATGATTACTACATCAAGGGAAAGAACTTCACCGAACGAAGCAAGGTCAGCATGAACGGAAAGACCTTGAACACCATCTATCTCAGTCCAACACTGCTGGGATTGCAGGAGGAGATTGATCCGGAAGATGTGGATAAGTTAGAGGTCAGCCAGACGGATAAGAAGGATGACACCATTCTGTCCACCATCACATCTCAGGAAGAACTCTAGTGATAGAGAGATACAGAGGAACAATTATGGAAGAAAAAAAAGAGTATAGAACAGAACCCCATCTGGAAGAGGGGACAGAAGCAGTAGCCGAAGAAACTTCCAACCGGGAGCACAAGAACCGAGAATACAGCAAGGAAGAACGTCCGGAGGTAGAGGGAATTCTGGAAGTGGTGGATGGAGGATTTGGTTTCCTTCGATTCAACAATTTCCTAACTTCGGAAAAGGATATATACGTATCCCCGGTGCAGATTCGCCGGTTCGGCCTGCGTACCGGCGACAAAATCCGGTGCATCACCCGTCTTCCTAATGAGGGGGAGCGCTTTGGCGCCCTTCTCTATGTGGTAACGGTGAACGGAAAGCGCCCAATCAATACAAGGCGCCGTCCCCACTTCGACCGGCTGACCCCAATCTATCCGGAAGAGCGGATTTCGCTGGAACACTCCAGCATCGAGATTGCCACAAGAATTATCGACTTGGTGGCACCGATTGGCAAAGGCCAGAGAGGACTGATTGTGGCACAGCCGAAGGCCGGAAAGACCGTGCTTCTGAAGAAAATCGCCACCACCATCGAGGAGAAGTATCCGGAGATGGAGCAGATTGTGTTGCTGGTGGATGAGCGACCGGAAGAAGTTACGGACATGAAGGATACGCTGAAGAACTCCGATGTCATCTATTCCACCTTCGACGAACATCCGGAGCACCACATCAAGGTGGCAGAGATGGTAATCCAGCGGGCCAAGCGACTGGCAGAGGAAGGTCAGGACGTGATTATTCTTCTGGACAGCATTACCCGGCTGGCCCGGGCCTACAACATGGAAGTGCCGCCGTCGGGACGAACCCTGTCCGGTGGTCTGGATCCGGGAGCTCTGCACCCAGCCAAAAAATTCTTCGGTGCGGCCCGGAACCTCCGGGAGGGCGGAAGCATCACCATTCTGGCAACGGCTCTGGTGGAGACGGGAAGCCGAATGGATGACGTAATCTACGAGGAGTTCAAGGGAACCGGTAACATGGAACTCCACTTGAACCGTCAGCTCAGCGAGCGGAGAATCTTCCCAGCCATCGACCTGTATAAGTCGGGTACGCGAAGAGAAGACCTGCTGCTGACCCAGGAAGAGTTCATGACCATGCAGATGGTTCGCCGGGAGATGTCCAACCGCAGTGTAGCCGAGGTAACGGAAGAAATTATCGACAACATGACCCATACCATCACGAATCGAGACTTCATTGAGATTATGAGTCATGAACTGCACGGATAGAAAGTTACAGAAATAGGAAAGCGAAGAGATACAATTGGATTACAAGAAGATATTTATCAAGGAAGCTTGCCCCACATCCATTGGTGGGCAGGCTATCATGGAAGGCGTGATGATGCGGGGACCCGACCGAACCGCCATCGCCATGCGGCTTCCCAGCAATGAAATATACTTAAGAACCAAAAAGCTCAAACCGGCAAGCGCCCTTAAGAAGATTCCAATTCTTCGGGGCGTACTTGCATTTGTGGATTCCTTAGTCATCGGAATGGGGACTTTGATGGAATCCGCCGATATTCTGGAGGCGAATTTTCCGGAAGAAGAAGGGGAAGAACCCTCCAAGTTCGAACAGAAGATTACCGAGAAGTTCGGGGAAAAGGCCATCTGGAACATCCTGATGACCCTATCCGTGGTGTTCGCCATCGTGCTTTCCGTGGGAATATTCATCATCTTTCCTACGGTGGCCATCAACTGGCTTGGAAAGTGGATATCCAGTTCCGTGGCATTGAATCTGATTGAGGGAATTTTCCGAATCATCATTTTCATTCTGTATATCTTCCTGATATCCAGGATGAATGACATCAAGACGTTATTCCAATATCACGGATCGGAGCACAAGACCATCCACTGCTACGAGAACAACCTGGAGCTAACCCCAGAGAACGCCCAACAGTTCTATACGCTGCACCCACGCTGTGGAACCAGCTTCCTGATTTTCGTCATGATTATCAGCTTGCTGTTGTTCTCCTTCCTGGGCTGGCCGAACGTGTGGCTTCGCATCGGTTCTCGGATTCTACTAATACCAGTCATTGCCGGCCTGAGCTACGAAGTGCTGCGGATTGCCGGAAAGAGCGACAACCTGCTGGTTCGTATCCTCAGCTATCCGGGCCTGATGATGCAGAAGCTCACCACCAAGGAACCGACCAACGAACAACTGGAGGTGGCCATTGTTTCGCTAAAAGCAGTTCTGGTCGATCCAGATACCCCGGTTATCAATGGTATCGTGGATAAGGATGCCCATCTGATCACGGAAGAATCCACCGAAGAGGAGAATTCGGAAGGAACAGATGCGTTAGAAACAGACGTTAAAGATAGCGAGACAGAAACGGAACCTGCGGAAACATCGGAAGCTTCTGCAGAGGAGAAAAATTCTTTTTCCTCCCTCGGAGGACCTACCTCCTCCGGAGAACCTGCCCATCCGAAGGGAATCCGGTACGATTCCGATGACGGCACCCTGGGGAACCTGCTACGCTGGGGTAAGAACTGTCTCTCCATGGTGGAGAACGGTGCCGGAGAAGCGGTGGAAATTATGCAGTACGTCATGGGATATTCCCGGACGGATATTATCCTTCGGGAGAAGGAAGTGCTGAGCGAAGACAACCGGCGGGAGTTCGAGAAGCGGATTGAGCGCCGGCTGGCGGGAACGCCGCTTCAGTACATTACCGGAGTGCAGGAATTCATGGGACTCATGTTCCGAGTGAACCCGAATGTGCTGATTCCAAGATTGGACACGGAAGTGCTGGTGGATCAGGCCATCGGAATCCTCAAGGGAAGGAACTGGGAGAATCCATTTATTCTGGATATGTGCACCGGAAGCGGCGCCATCGGTGTTACTATGGCCCACGAGTTCCCGGATGCGGAGGTAACTCTGGTGGATGTGAGCAAAGAAGCCATCAGCACCGCCATGGGAAATGCACAGATTAATGAGGTGTTCCGGAGATGTATTTTTCTGGAGGGAGACATGTTCCAGGCGTTGCCGGAGAATAAGCGGTACGACATGATTCTCAGCAATCCGCCGTACATCGAAAGCGATGTGATTGAGACCCTGTCTACGGAGGTTAAGGACCACGAGCCGAGATTGGCGCTAGACGGCGGGCAGGACGGACTGAAGTTCTACCGCATTCTGGCAGAGGAAGCGGAGAAGTACCTTTCGGATGGCGGGTACCTTGTGATGGAAATCGGATATAATCAGGGTGACGCGGTGAAAGCCCTGCTGGAAAATAATGGCAATTACAAGACCGTAGCGGTTCTTCAGGATTTGAATCATCTGGACCGAATTGTGATTGGGGAAAGGAAGGAAAGAGAATGAATTTAGCGGTAATTTTTGGTGGAAAGTCGGATGAACACGAGGTGTCTCGGACCTCTGTAGTGAACGTGCTCAAGGCACTGGAGGGAAGAGGCCACGACATTACCACCATCGGAATTACGAAGAGCGGACGCTGGTATAAGACGGAAGCATCCTATGAAGAGATTCAGAACGGAGATTGGGAAAAGCGGGAGGACAACCTGCAGGCAGTGATTCCGGCAGACCCAGTGGCCCACGGGGTACTGATTTTCGACCGGGCGGATCACGCGGAACTCAAGCACATCGACTGCATCCTGCCGGTACTCCACGGCGACCGCGGAGAGGACGGAGATATTCAAGGGCTGTTCGAGCTGGCAGAAATTCCATACTGCGGACCGGGGGTTCGCGCTTCCGCCAATGCCATGGACAAGTCTGTGACCAAGAAGCTGGTGTCCGTCACCGGTGTGAGCATGGCGAAGTACTGTGTTCTCAAGAAATACGATTACGAACAGAATGTGGAAGCATCCCTGGAGAGAGCTCTTCAGGTGGATGACGGACGTTTCCCGCTGTTCGTCAAGCCGTCCTCTGCCGGTTCTTCCGTAGGTGCCCACAAGGTCAAGAAGGCTGAAGACCTGCGGGCCGCCGTGGAAGATGCCTTCCAGTATGACGACAAAGTCCTAGTGGAAGAGATGATTGAAGGCCGAGAAATCGAAGTAGCCGTTCTTGGAAATAACAACCCGAAGGCCTCCTGCGTGGGAGAAATCCTTTCCGCAGACGAATTCTACGACTACGATGCCAAGTATAACAATCCGGAATCCAGAACCCGTGTCATCGACGACCTGCCTCAGGAAACCCTGGACGAAGTTCGGAATTACGCCATCGAAATCTTCAAGACCTTGGACTGCAAAGGCCTTTCCCGCTGCGACTTCTTCTACAGCAAGGATGGCCGCATCGTGTTCAACGAAATCAACACACTTCCAGGCTTTACCAACATCAGCATGTATCCGCAGCTGTGGGAAGCCATGGGGAAGTCCCAGCCGGATCTGGTAGAGGAACTGATTCAGCTGGCCTTGGAAGAGCATCAGTGGAACTAGGGACATGATGAAAGATACTTTTATCGACTTACACACCCATTCCACCGCTTCCGACGGAACCACGCCGCCTTGGCGCCTTGTGGAGGCAGCGGACCAGAGCATTGCGAAAGCGCTTCAAGAGGGATGGATTTCGGTAAAACCAGACCGCATGGTGCTGGCCCTTACCGACCACGATACGGTGCAGGGGATTCCATCATTGATGGAATCCGTGAAGGCTCGGCCCGATGTGACCATCATACCTGGGGTGGAGATTTCCACGGAATACATGGACTCCAAGGGAAGCCATGAGATTCACGTTCTAGGCCTGGGAGTGGATCCGGCGAATCAGGATTTGCTGGCGGGGCTGAAGTTCTACCGGGAAGGACGGCACCGGCGAAATCTTCGGATTCTGGAGAAATTTCAGCAACTTGGAATTCATATTCCGGAGAACGAACTTTCTCATAAGCCGGGAGCGACGGTGGGAAGACTGCACATCGCCCGGTGGCTTATGGATCACGGGGAAGCGGAATCCATCAAAGATGCTTTTGACCGCTACTTGAACCCGGGAGAAATCTGCTACTGCGAACGGGAGAAGCTTTCCCAGGAGGAGAGTATCGCGATGATTCTGGGAGCTGGCGGAATTCCGGTGCTGGCCCATCCGGTGCGGTATGACTTCATGAGCCGGCAGGAACTGGAGACGCTGATTCAGAAGCTGAAAGGTCTGGGCCTTCAAGGCGTGGAAACCTACTACACCCTGAATACGCCGGACCAGACTCGGTATCTGGAAGAGCTAACGGAAAGGGAGAACCTGATTCGTACCGGCGGATCGGACT
>JBNMGJ010000057.1:0-9852 GCA_050872185.1 Mogibacterium sp. | reverse complement strand
GTGCTGCATTCTGCAGCACACCCCGTCCGCTCTGCGGAGTACTCCGCAGGTTCTTATTCTTTATTTGTGCTCTTTGTGTTCCTTCTCCACTTCGGCTTTGTGTGCCTCGATAACCTTCTCTGCCAGGTGTGCAGGCAGTTCTTCGTACTTGGCAAACTCTACCGTGAAGGTTCCTCTTGCCTGCGTCATGGCTCTCAGAACGATAGCATAGTCGAAGAGTTCGGACTGTGGCGCTTCCGCTACCAGCTTGGTCTTGCCGTTGTCCGTCGGCTCCATACCCAGGATGCGGCCTCTTCTCTTGTTCATGTCGCCCATCACATCACCGGTGTACTTCTCCGGAACGGTGATTTCCAGCTTCATGATTGGCTCTAGCAGGCATGGATTTGCGGCAACGATTCCCTTCTTGAAGGCCAGGGATGCAGCAATCTTGAAGGATACTTCGTTGGAATCTACTTCGTGGTAAGAACCATCGTAGAGAACCGCTTTGACATTCTGCACCTTGCATCCTGCCAGAGGTCCCTTCTCCATGCATTCCAGCAGGCCCTTCTCAACAGCCGGAACGTAGTTCTTCGGAACAGATCCACCGAACAGCTCTTCGGAGAACTCGAAATTCTCCTTGGATGGGGAGAAACGAATCCATACGTCACCGTACTGACCCGCACCACCGGACTGCTTCTTGTGCTTACCCTGTACTTCCGAAGTTCCCTTAATAGTCTCTCTGTACGCAATCTTCTGTGGAACCACTTTGACGGATACACCATAGCGGTCTTTCAGCTTAGCACGGATAATTCCAATCTGGATGTCGCCCTGTCCACCTAAGAGGGACTGGTGTGTCTCCACGTTTCTTTCCAGAACGAAGGATGGATCTTCTTCCATGAGCTTGTGCAAGCCCTGTGCCATCTTCTCTTCGTCCTTCTTCTCGGCAGCCTCTACTGCGATGAAGTAATTCGGCTTCGGGAACTGGATGCCCGGAAGTGCTGCGGCTTTGCTCTTCAAGCACAGGGTATCACCAGTCTTGGTGTACTGTAATTTAGCCAGAGCAAACATATCGCCGGCTGGAACTTCTGATGCCGCTTCCTGATGCTTTCCTCGGATGAAGAACATGGAACCCAGTTTCTCCATCTTCTGGGAACGCGGATTGTACAGTTCCTGACCCACCTTTACCGTACCGGACAGTACCTTGGCATAGGAAATCTTACCCATGAACGGATCTGCAATGGTCTTGAATACATACAGAACTGGATCTGCATTGACATCGGTGGAAATCTCCACTTCCTCATCGTTGGCATTCACCGCAATGTACGGTGCATGTCTGGATGGAGTCGGTACGTATCTTGCGATGGAGCGGAGTACCTCGTCGATTCCATCACCGGTCACACTGGAAGCCTTGATGATTGGAACGATATCTCCGTTGGCAATACCGTTCATCAGGCCGTTGGTGAACTCTTCCTCGGTGAAAGGCTCGTCGTTGAAGAACTTCTCCATCAAATCTTCGTCGGCACCTGCAACCGCTTCGCGAAGAGCGTCTTCGTCATCATCGGTTACCACGGAGTTGCCGAATTTCTCACGAATCTGCTCAACCAGCTTATCGCAGTCAACGTTTTCTTTATCTATCTTTGTGAGGACCATGAATTTAGGTGTATTCAGTTCGCTGCACAGTTCCCATGCCTTCTCTGTTCCCACCTGAATTCCTTCGGATGCGTCTACCATGATGATTGCAGCACCTGCTGTACTCATGGCCGAGTCTACCTCGCCGACGAAATCGAAGAATCCCGGTGTATCCAGGAAATTGTACTTATAACCGTTATACTCTACGGGTACCATTGTTGTGTTGATGGAATACTTCTTCTCAATTTCCATCTTGTCATAGTCGGAAACGGTATTACCGTCCTCTACTTTGCCCAGGCGGCTGGTTACCTTTGTTGCCAGTAATGCCGCCTCAAGAAAGGTCGTTTTACCACATCCACCATGTCCTAGCAGTACAACGTTTCTGATTTTGTCACTTGAATAACCTTTCATAGTATCCTCCTGTAATTTACAACCGATATGTTTTTTGCCCAGGGGCAAGTCGGTTCACATTGATTGCCTGCCGGCATCTATCGATACAGGTACATTAAGGTGCCGCAGGCTGATTGGTTAGAACTCCGCACTCTTTGGAGTTCTTGGGAATGGCAGTACGTCACGGATATTGCTCATACCCGTCAGGTACATAATCATTCTCTCAAAGCCCAGGCCGTATCCAGCGTGCTTCACACCACCGTAGCGGCGAAGATCCAGATACCATTCGTAGCCTTTTTCGCTGATTCCCAGTTCCTTCATGCGCGCTTCCAGCACGTCCAGGCGCTCTTCTCTCTGGCTTCCGCCAATGATTTCGCCTACGCCAGGTACCAGCATATCGCAAGCTGCAACTGTCTTTCCATCATCGTTGAGGCGCATGTAGAACGCCTTGCAGTCCTTCGGATAATCGGTTACGAAAATCGGTTTCTTGTACACTTCCTCTGTCAGATATCTCTCGTGTTCCGTCTGAAGTTCCAGGCCCCATTCTACTGGGTACTGGAATTCCTTACCGGACTTCTGAAGAATTTCTACCGCTTCCGTGTAGGTTACCCGCTCAAAGCTGGAGTTCACAATGTGATCCAGACGCTCCAGAAGGCCCTTGTCGATGAACTGATTGAAGAAGGCCATCTCTTCCGGTGCGTGTTCCAGCGTGTAGGTAATGATGTACTTGACCATTGCTTCTGCAAGGTCCATGTCGTCCTGAAGATCTGCAAATGCAATCTCCGGCTCTATCATCCAGAATTCCGATGCGTGTCTCGCCGTATTGGAGTTCTCTGCACGGAATGTCGGACCGAATGTGTATACGTTGCGGAATGCTAATGCGAAAGCCTCCGCCTCCAGCTGACCGGATACAGTCAAGTTGGTCTCCTTACCGAAGAAATCCTGGGAATAGTCGATCTTTCCATCCTCTGTTCTCGGCGGATTATCCATATCCAAAGTAGTTACCTGGAACATTTCGCCGGCACCTTCTGCGTCACTTCCGGTAATCAGTGGCGCATGAACATAGACGAAGTTCTGTTCCTGGAAGAACTTGTGAATTGCATAGGCAACGATACTGCGCACCCTGTATACCGCAGAGAAGGTGTTACTTCTCGGACGCAGGTGTGCAATCTCTCTCATAAATTCCATGGTGTGGCGCTTCTTCTGCAGTGGGTAATCTCCCTGGGAATCCGCTTCCACAACAATCTCTTCTGCTTTGATTTCAAATGGCTGCTTTGCTTCCGGTGTCAGTGCCAAAGTTCCCCTGACCATTACGCCGGCTGCCAAATGCAGCTTAGAAATTTCGGTAAAATTATCCAGCTTGTCGGCTTCGTATACCACCTGAAGCGGAGTGAAGAATGTACCATCGTTGATGGACAGGAACCCGAACTGGTTCGAGCTTCTGTTGCCTCGAACCCATCCGTGGACTACCACTTCCTGATCGCCGTACTTCTCCTTATTTCTGAACAATTCCCTGATTTCAATATCACTCATGGGTTTCTAAATCCTCTCCTAATTAAATATCATTCTCGCCTGTCCTCTCGGCAGGCTTCTGTTAATGATTATACCATAGCATGTATATTTTATCTATACAAAAAACCTTACCGAACTTGCCAATGCGTACACAAAAAGTACCTTACAGTGGACGATCTTCCCGCTCCATTTCTCGAACCTTTCGATAGGCCACCACGTCCAGCACAATCACGAAAGCCAGGAATACGGTTGCCCATATGCCGCTATCCATGGAAGCGCAGAAATCGTAGAATCCGTGAAGCAGCATCGGTATCAGAAGTGCGCGGTTCAGGTACTTCTGGCGAAGTTTCAAATCGCCCCGGGTTTCGTAGTACTTCGCCAGGCTGTAGGCGATTCCCATGTAGATGGCGAAGATGCAGTGTCCCGGAATGGAGGTCACCGCCCGAACCGCCGCGGTGGCCAGACCGGAATTCATCGCACCCATCACGTACAGCACATTTTCCGCTGCCGCAAAACCGATGGATACGGACACGGCGTAGACGATTCCATCAAAGGTGTAGTTGAAGGCCGGATGATTCCAGCTGACTCCCTTGAGTGCCATGTATTTCACCAGTTCCTCCACCAATCCCACGCAAAGGAAATTATCGATTAATATGAACAGAACCGTTTCTTTCGATAGGATTCCAGAAAGGACTCCTTCTGCCAGGCTTTCCACTATGACCGCCGGAATCGTAGTGAGGACGCCGAATAGGAATAGTTTTACAATCAAGCTCTTCGGTTCCTTCTCCACCTTGTCCATCCGGTAGACCTGTACCAGAAGAAACAGGGGCGGCACCAGGGCTGCGGTTAGAAGTATGGTCATTTGCGGTGTTTCTCCTTCCATTCTTTGAGGCTCTCATACCGAGCTTTGAATCGGCCTTCGTTGCCCTGTTCCGTCGGATTGTAGTATTGACGGTCCACCAGCGAATCCGGCAGGCACTGCATGGCGGTGACCTTTTCCTCGAAATCATGGGCGTATTTGTAACCCTTTCCGTAATCCAGCTGCTGCATCAGCTTTGTCGGTGCATTTCGAATGTGCAACGGCACCGGCTCCTGCAAGTGCTGCCGCGCATCGTCCCTTGCGGCGAAATAAGCGCTTTCCATGGCGTTGGATTTCGGTGCCAGTGATAGGTAAATCACCGCCTCAGTCAAGTGCACGGAACACTCCGGCATACCGATGAAATGGCAGGCCTGATAGGCGGCAATGGCGATTTCCATGGCATGGGGATCCGCCAGCCCCACGTCTTCCGCCGCGAACCGGGTCACTCGCCGGGCCACATACAGCGGGTCCTCTCCCGCCTCCAGCATCCGAGCCAGCCAGTACACCGCTGCATCTGCATCGGAATTTCGCATGGACTTGTGGAGGGCAGAAATCAGGTTGTAATGTTCCTCTCCATCCTTATCATATAAAAGCATCTTTCTGGAAGTGCACTGCTCGAAGGTGTCCTGGGTCACCGTAATCCGCTGGGTTCCGTCTTCCTCTGTGTAGTAGTCCCCGTTCAGCACCAGCATCTCCAGAGTGGACAGTGCCGACCGGGCATCTCCGCCGGAGAACACGGCGATGGCCCCCAGCATTTCCTCTGTGATGACGACTTTTTTGTCCCCGAATCCTCTCGGGTCCCGGATAGCCCGTTTCAGAAGGGCCACCACATCTTCTTTTCCCAGGGCTTTCAAGACGAAAACTTTGCACCGAGATAGAAGCGCCCCGTTCACCTCGAAGGAAGGATTCTCCGTGGTGGCACCGATTAAGATAATGCTGCCCTTCTCTACAAAGGGCAGAAAAGCATCCTGCTGGGCCTTGTTGAACCGATGAATCTCGTCGATGAACACAATGGTTTTTTCCCCGAACCGTCGGCTCTGCTCCGCCTCCTGCATGACCTGGCGGATTTCTTTGATTCCGCTGGTTACCGCACTGAAGGTGATGAACCGGGACTGGGTGGTATTGGCGATGATTTTGGCCAGAGTGGTCTTTCCCACCCCCGGCGGGCCCCAGAAAATCATGGAGGACACCTGATCATTTTCAATCAATCGGGAAAGCACTTTTCCCTTCCCCAGCAGGTGTTCTTGTCCGGCAAATTCATCTAGGCTTCGAGGCCGAAGTCTCTCCGCCAAGGGTTCATTCGCTGTGTCGTCGATATTGTCAAACATTGAAATCTGATTCACGTTACTGTTCCTTTTGCTTTACTAGAAAGCCACACAACCTTCTCCCGGCTGCGGGCCGGAAACCGGGTTGCGTGGCGAATGATTTTTTTAGAAATAACTTACCTTAACACTCTTGCCCATCTTCCGAAGACACTGGGAAAGCTCCTCGATGAGGGACATCTTTACGTTGAAGTTGATGGATACGTCCTGATGGGCCGGGTTCACCGCCCGTCCCACGAAGAAATTGATATCCGTGGCTTCCTCGAAAAGGATTCGACTGATGAGGGCAGAAGCGTCATGCTGGACGCTCCACTCGATGTAGGCTTCGTCCCGGGAGACGTAGTCTTTGGCGTACTTCAGCACTCGGTCGATGGTAACCACCCCTTCGGTGACCAGATCCACCCCGTCGATTTCCGACATCGGTGGAGCCCCCTTGACGTTGTACTTGGTGCTGGTTCGAATTTCTTTTCCCAAATAATCCGCCGCAATGGTGGCGGTGGTTCCGCCGCAGACGATGTGTTTTCCAGCTTTGGAGAAGAACAGCGACATCATCCGATCGCAGTCATCCCGGTTGGCCGGTGGTCCGAAAATCAGATTGACCTGAGACCGCTTGATTACCCGGGTGACACAGGCAGTGGTGTCATCGATGGGTTTTCCATCATACAGCTTGTTGCATTCCTCCACCAGAATGGAAGCTAAGGTCTTGGCCGTGTACCCAATCGGGGAAATGGTGGCCATAAAGTCTCCGATTTCCTTCTCTGTCCAGTTCTTGTTGTAACTCAGTGTGGAGTTGGCGCCGGGACATCCGTCACTCATGGCGATAAAAATATCATCTTCCTGCAACGGAATTTCCGACCGGTAGATTTTCTTTCCGTCAATAATGCTTTCAATTTTCGGATAATCCACCACCTGGAAATCCCGAATCATGATGACCATGGGGTTATCATACTGGATGAGATTCATGGTCTCGTTATCGATGATGTGCATGATGGTGAAGGTGGAATATGCCACTCCGTACTCTGAGCTAATGGGAAGGGTGGCTGCAATGGTATGCACGCACTCCTCCAGAGACAGCCCCTGAGCCATCATAGTGGAGATAATCTTTGCCGTCAGGGTGGAAAGAATGCTGGCCTTCACGCCGCTCTTCAGTCCGTCCGCCAGCACCACCACCTTGGAATCGCTGTTCTCCTGCTGCACCACGTCCACGTGATCCCCACACAGGAACTCCCCGTGGTGATTAATGCTTTTATATCCGATATCAACACTTAAATCATTCATCTTCCATGGACTCCTTCAGGTTCGTCAGGGCAATCTTAGTCTCTGCGGCAGTTTCTCCCAGAAGGGAGGCAATGTCCTGGACAATGCGCATCTGCTTCTCCACCACTTTGTCGGCAATTTCCGTGGTTTGTTTCCGCATCTCCGCTTTCTTCTCCCGTTCCGCCGCCTCATCGCTAACGTCTTCCAGCAGACAGAAGAGCATGTGATAACTCTGATCATAGAGGACCTGTTCCTCTACGTACCGATCGTACTCCGCAAGGTACGCACACTGGAAGACACTCTTCTTGCTTTCCAAAACATCCAGGAATGGTTTCGGATCCAGCACGGTCACCACCTGTGCCCCCAGCACGTCGGAAGCCCGACGAATATTCATAATCTTGCAGGCCGCCGGGTTAATCTGCTGGATTTCCAGACGTTCGTTCAGTACCAGCAGTCCGTTCGGCGTGTTGTCGAAGATAATGTCCGAGAAGCTTTCCGCCTTCTCCTTGAGATACGGCAGACACATTTCGATTTCCGCTTTTCCCTGGTAGATGGCAATGGCTTTGTCTCGGCAGGTGTCATAACCGCAGGTTCCACAGTTCAGCTCATCCGACGGTTTCTTCTTTCCCATCTTGTGGAGGATTTCCTGAATCTTCCGTTCCGACGGAATCTCTTTCATTCCCTCCAGAATATCGTATCTTCGGGACATCTCGCTAACCTCCGGTTGTTCCACCGGGAAATCCTTCGGTCCCGCATACCGGGTGACCGCCATGTAATCCTTGATAAAATGCGGATGGTACTTCTCCATCACCGGCCCGTTAACACAGCTGCCTTTGCAGGCGGACATTTCCAGGAAGCAGTTCCCCACATTTCCGTTGGCAATATCCTCCAGGGCAGAAATACAGTTGTCGATGCCGTCCACCGCAACGTATTCGTAATCCGGTTCCCGGTCTGTCATGGTTCTAAGAATTCCGGCAATGGTCGGGAAGATTCTGGCCCGGCTCTCCGGGTTCTCGTCCATCTTCTGCTCGAATTCGATGTGCTCCTTCTCCATCCACTCCGTCAATTCCTCAAAGGTCAGCGCCGCATCCACCAGTCCCGGATACCGCTGCGCCTCGTCCTTCTTGGCCACACAAGGCCCGATGAATACCGTCTTCGCCTCTGGATGCCGCTTCTTAATATCCTTGCAGTGAACCTGCATCGGTGATAAAGTGTCCGCCAGATATTTGATCATCTCCGGATAGTGCTTCTGAATCAGCAGATTCACCGAAGGACAGGCGGAGCTGATAATCACCGGTTTCTGCCGCTCGTGAACCAGCCGCTCGTAGTCCGTCTTAACCATGGTGGCCCCAATGGCGGTCTCCTCTGCATCGGTAAATCCCAGCTTCTGCAGTCCTTCCCGCATGGCTTCAATTCCGACCCCTTCGTAATTCGCCACAAAGGAGGGTGCCAAGCTGGCGATGACCGGCTCTCCGCTTTGAATCATCACCTTCACCTTCTCCACTTCGCTGACGATTTCCTTCGCGTCCTGTGGACAGACCACGAAGCATCTTCCGCACAGAATACACTCATCCGCAATGATGTGGGCCTGATCTCCCGAGAAACGGATGGCCTTGACCGGGCAGTGTCGGATGCATTTATAGCAGTTCTTACAATTGGATTTCTTTAACGTTAGGCAATGTGGCATCGCACGTCTCCTTCCACTTCACAGATTCATACTATAACTATAATCTACTGACCCGGTAAAATCAATTCGTTTCAATCCGGAAGTTTCCGGTGATTTCTGCTCCACCACAAAAGCCCCGCACCGAACAAAGGGTGCGGGGCTTCTTTTATCAACTAAATCACGTAATTGTCCGACAAATCCTGTTTCATCAGGTCTGCCACGGTGACACTGTCCAGATACCCTTCAATCAGGGTATCCAGTTTCTTCCACATAGGAAGCGTGCGGCAATCCGCTGCCCGGGAGCAGGGTTCTTCGCACAGCTCCGTGCAGTTAATCGGTGCCAGAGATCCTTCTGTCAGTCTCAGAATTTCCCCTACGGTGCAGTCCTGAGGGTCTTTAATCAGGCGGTATCCACCGCCCTTTCCATGGACCCCTTCCACCAGGTTTCCACCGGTGAGGAGGGGCATGATTTTCGTAATGTATTTCAGCGAAATATCCTGCCGGGCCGCCACATCCTTCATGGGAATGTAGCCTCCGTTATAGTGTTCCGCCAAATCGATGATGACACGAAGGGCGTAACGCCCTCGAGTTGAAACTAACATATTGAACCTGCTTCCTGCTTACTTAATTAATCTGCAAATAATGGGGTGGACAGATAACGGTCGCCCGTATCCGGCAGAAGGGCCACGATGGTCTTGCCTTCGTTCTCCGGTCTCTTTGCCAGTTCCACTGCAGCAGCCACTGCAGCACCGGAGGAAATTCCTACCAGAACGCCTTCCTTCTTTCCCACCTTCTTGCCATATTCAAAGGCATCCTCGTTGGATACCGGAATGATTTCGTCGTATACTTTGGTGTTCAGTACATCCGGAACGAATCCAGCACCGATGCCCTGAATCTTGTGAGGTCCGGCTACTCCTGTGGAAAGCACTGCGGAAGTCTCTGGCTCCACTGCGATTACTTTTACCGCTGGATTCTTGCTCTTCAGATACTCGCCTACGCCGGTGAGAGTTCCGCCGGTTCCTACGCCGGCTACAAAGTAATCCACTTCCCCGTCGGTGTCCTCGTAGATTTCTGGACCGGTGGTTTCTCTGTGCGCTGCCGGGTTGGACGGATTGACGAACTGTCCCGGAACGTATCCACCTGGGGTTTCCTCCGCCAGCTCGTTGGCCTTGGCGATGGCACCCTTCATGCCCTTGGCACCGTCGGTGAGCACTAGCTCTGCACCGGATGCCTTCAGG
>JBNMGJ010000211.1:0-3190 GCA_050872185.1 Mogibacterium sp. | reverse complement strand
GTCACGCGTTCAGCCAGACGTTGGCGCCCGAATGGGAAAACTGAGGAACGGGCGCCACGCGCCGAGCCAGACGTTGGCGCCGTATTGAGAAAAACTGGGAATGGGCGCCACGGGGATGTGGATGCACGCCGCAGATGTGATAGGTAAGTGAACTGCTAGCGGGAAAAAACTGAGTATGTGTGTTTGCGGAAGCTCGCCCGTGAACATTTTGGTGGAGGAGGCGATAAGGGTTGGCGGGAGAAAACGAAAGTACAAGGGTTGCGGGATGCCTTCCCGTGAACGTAGGAAGTTGACGAGGGCTATTTTTACCGTTGAGAGAAAAAAAGTTCGCGGGTGAAAACACAGAAACGTATGATTTGCGAAAGTTCCCGTGACCAGTTCACGTACCTTTCACATGTTGATGGGAAAGAATGAAATAGCTATACTGTAAGAAAAAAATGGCATTGATTCATAGAACATATGTTTGCTATAATAACGACAGGTGCTACCATACACGGTAGGCGGTTAGCCTCCACGTAAGAGTTTGAACTTACGTTATATCTAGAAATCCAGTAAGGAAATCTGATAAGGAGGTGTGGCTTATGCTTTCAGCAGAATTGTTTATAGCCGTTATTGGCTTATGCATTGAATGCTTTGCCCTAGGTTATACTATGGGCTCGAAGAGCAATGATAAGACACAAAAATAACCGCCCATTCAAGCGCAATAAGTGTGGCGGTTATTTTTGACCAAAACTCTTACTGGAGCTAACCGTCTATCGGTAGCACCCTTTATTAGTATAGTAGCAAATGACTGTGTGGATGTCAAACGTATATTCTCTTTTTATTGCGAGAGAAATTGCCAATCACACTCAGCAGGAAATTATAGAATTGCTTTCTCATTCTCAAGCAGTTGCTTTCGATGTAGGTCGACAAAGCGGAGCGCTTCTCGGAAATGTAGGGATGGATGGTTGTTATTTTTACCGTGTGAGGAAGAGAACTATATCTGCCTTGGAATTGAAGCAAATCTGCAAAATCCGAGATTCTGTCCCGAAATGGGGACAAAATATGAAATGAAGGCGAATCTGTTCTAGAATCAGGATAAAATTTAAGATAAGTGATTGCTGAGATGAATCAAATGATAAAGGGAGCACTAGAAAAATTTCTAGATGATTTACCGGAATATTGGTGGAAGTAGTAATATGCATATTTGATAATATTAAAAAATAAGGTACAATACACTTAATAAAAAATCGAACAGGTAGTGTTTGAGAAAATGAGGTATTAAGAATGGCAGGAGATACATTGATTTCTGGGGAATCAAAAAATATTGAATATAAAGTTGTGTTACCGGATAAGAGTGAAAAGTACATGAAAACAATCGTAGCTTTTGCCAATACTCAGGGTGGGAAGCTAATTGTAGGTGTGGATGATAAAACACGCGAAATCGTGGGTGTGGAAAATGAAATATTGTTTCAGCTGATGGATGGAATAGCCAATGCGATTTCCGATTCTTGCGCACCGCAGATTATTCCGGATATTGAACCGCAGACAATTAAAGGAAAAACTGTGATTATTGTGTCCGTAGAAGCAGGGAAGAATCGTCCATATTATTTGAAATCAAAAGGGAAAGAGACTGGCACGTATATTCGTGTAGCAGGTACATCCCGACAAGCTTTTCCAGAGAAGATAAGAGAGCTTGAAATGGAAGGTGCAAGGATTTCCTGGGATGAGCTTACTTGTGTAGGATATCCTGTTGAAAAAGAAGCAACGGAAAAGCTATGCAAAGATATAGAAAGATTTCGGAAAAAGGCTGGAATGACAGAACATTCGGTAAAGAAGGAACAGCTTATTAACTGGAAAATTTTGAAGAAAAATGAAGGGCAGTTGCTGGCAACGAATGCCTTCGCATTGTTGACATCTGATTACTTTCCATTTTCTAAGACTCAATGTGCAGTTTTTAAAGGAACAGATAGAGCAATGTTTCTGGATAAAAGAGAGTTCACAGGACCGATTTATACGCAAATCGAGTCAGCGGTAGATTTTGTTTTGAGAAACATAAGACTTGGAGCAACAATTGGTGACTTGGTGAGAAAGGAAAAATATGAGCTTCCTCCAGAGGCAGTCAGAGAAATGATTATCAATGCACATTGCCATCGGAACTTCTTGGATGAGTCCTGTATTCAAGTCGCGATTTATGATGATCGACTGGAGGTTACGTCTCCGGGAGGCCTGTATAATGGATTGACCTACAAGGAAGTTATGAACGGTCACTCTAAAATTCGAAATAAAGCAATTGCTAATGTATTCGGCCAGATGGGATTGGTAGAAGCCTGGGGTAGCGGAATAAAGAGAATTTTTAATGCAGCGAAGGAATATGGACTTCCAAAGCCGAAACTTCAGGAATTTGATAATATGCTTCGCGTAGAGTTGTTTCGAAATAGCAATCTAATAGAATCGTTGGAAGAGGAGAAAGAAGCATCGGAGAAGCATCGGAGAAGCATCGGAGAAGCATCGGAGAAGCATCGGAGAAGCATCGGAGAAGCATCGGAGAAGCAAGTGAGTGTTAAACTAAATCACACTCAGCAGGAAATTATAGAATTGCTTTTAGAAAATAACCAGTTATCAGCAGCAAAAGTGTCTGAAAAAATCGGCATATCTAGTCGAAATGTGGAAAACAATATTAAGAAATTGAAGGAACTCAATATTCTTGTCCGACATGGTTCGCCTAAAAATGGATACTGGGAAGTTGTGGGTTACGAAGACAAAGACAGAGAAGATAGCGAGTGATTGAATGAAGTCATATATTGTCGAAGAAGGAATACGATTCGAGATTTTCGCTTGAAAAAATTGTGTGCTTCGAGCATCAGCGAAGGTGGAATCGGTTAATGATTAATAGGAGTTAATAGGAGGGAACTTGCGGCCGCAGGTTCCCTTCGTTAGTGTGGCGGGATGCGTCCACCAGAATCGCGGTATCACGAGCGGTGGCTTGGTGTTGGTGGCTCAGGAATGAAGAAAATCCGGAATCTGAGCCACCGGGATTGCGATATTACGAACGGAGGCTTGGTGTTGGTGGCTCAGAAATGGGAAAATTTCGGAACGTGAGCCACCAGAATTGCGATATCACGAGCGGTGGCCTGAGTGCGGTGGCTCAGGAATGGAGAAAAGCCGAAATCTGAGCCACCGAGATCACGATATCACGAGCGGTGGACTG
>JBNMGJ010000017.1:0-16176 GCA_050872185.1 Mogibacterium sp. | reverse complement strand
TGGTTGGTATTGCCACGTTATCACTTCCCTTCTTATCTGTTTTTTACTCCACTATCCCTTCTGTTTCAGCGTTCTTTCCGCTTCATTCTGCGCCACCCGGTACACTTCCCGATAGGAAATTCCGTATTCCCGGGCGATTTTCGCCACGTCCTCATACTCTGGGAAGAAATTCTTTCCCTCGGTTCCTCGGCAGACCTTGATGCGGATGTCCCCGAAGGGTGTTTTTACCGTATCAATTCGGCGCGTCAGAGCGGTGCGTTCTAGGGCAATTCGGCGAATTCCGATGGTGGTGGTTTCCCGGAAAATCAGCTCCTCCAGGTTCTCCCTGTGGGCCTCGTCGCAGATGACCTGGAGCTGCCACGCTGGCCGATTCTTCTTCATATAACACGGAAGGTAGTGAGCGTCCCGTGCCCCTTCCGCGAGAAGCCGTTCCAAGGCATATCCCAGCATCTCACCGGTGGAATCGTCAATATCCGCCTCCAGCTTCCAGAGCTTCCCGGGATTTGCCGTTGCTGCAGCTGATGCGTTCGGCTCGTCCGGACAGATATCCTCGAAAAGCATCCCCCGGAGGACGTTGGCCCGCTGAGTCTCCCGCTTTCCCGCACCCATTCCCGTGCGAACCAGGCATCCATTCGGGTAATCCCCGCCGGTGCGAATGGCTTTGGCAATCGCCGCTCCCGTTGGAGTGACGAACTCGCCCTTGTAAGGCATGATTTCCAGCGGGATGTTGGAGTTCTCCAGGATATTGGTCACCGCCGGCACCGGAACCGGAAGGATTCCGTGCTGGCAGCGTACCACCCCAGTGCCCTCACACAGCTTCGGTACGGAAACGGACTGAATTCCCAGATTGTCGAAGCATACGGCGAAAGCCACAATGTCCACAATGGAATCCACCGCTCCCACCTCGTGGAAGCCCACCTGATCCATTGGAAGGTTGTGGGCCTTGCTTTCCGCTTCTGCGATGATCCGGAAGATTTTCTTCGCCAGGTGATTGGCGCCTTCCGTCAGCTGACCGCCGTCGATAATCTTCTCGATTTCTGCCAGATGGCGGTGGCTGTGATGATGATGGTGGTGGTGATGATGTTCGTGATGTTCTTCTTCGGCCTCTTCGTGATACAGGTATTCCATGTCGTGGTCGTGATTATCCTCTGCCAAGACCACGTCGAAATCACAGCAGCCAATGCCGTTCTTTTCCACCCGGGAAATCTTCACCTCGTAGCCCTCTAATGGAAGGGTTCCCAGAGTCTCCCGAAGCACCTTCTCATCGGCGCCCAAGTCCAGCAACATGGCCACCGACATATCCCCGCTGATGCCGCTATTGCATTCCAGATACAAAGTCTTTGTCATCCCTATCTCCTCTCTGTCGGAAGTACCTCGTTCATGCTTCCCGTCCGATATCCTCTTAAGTCCATGGTCACATAGGTAAAACCAATTTTCCGGAAAGCTTCCGTTACCGGTTCCCCCAGCTCCACCAATCTTCCCAGACTGGCGGGATCTACTTCGATTCTCGCCAGATTCTCTCCGTGCATCCGCACCCGAAACTGCCGGAACCCCATCTCTCGCAGGACTTCCTCTCCCTGTTCCACCATGGCGAGTTTTTCTCGGGTGATGGTCTCACCGTAGACAAATCGGGATGCCAAGCAGGCTGCCGAAGGCTTGTTCCAGGTAGGAAGACCATGCCGCTTCGACAGTTCCCGGATTTCCTCCTTGTAGAGCCCTGCTTCCTTCAACGGACTCCGCACTTTCATCTCCTCAATGGCCCGCAGTCCTGGACGGTAGTCCCCCATGTCGTCCATGTTGGACCCTTCTGCAACATAAGGAATTCCCGCCACTTCCGCATTTCGAATTAATTCCCCGAAGATGCCCTTTTTGCAGATGTAGCATCGATCTGGTGGGTTCTCTGCAAATCCCGGAATAGAGAATTCGTCAATATCCACAATCTTGTGACGGATTCCCTGAGACCTGCAGAAATTCTCCGCTTCCGCCATATCCTTCTTAGAGAAAGCAGTGGCGCGAGCCGTTACCGCCAGGGCCTTATCTCCCAGCACTTCGTGGGCGGTGTACAACAGGTATGTGGAATCCACGCCTCCGGAGAATGCCACCGCCAAGCTCCCCAGCTTTCGAATCGCTTCTCGGAGCGCCGCCTCTTTCTCTTCTAGGTTCATTCCTTCACTATTATCGCTCATCTTTTCAATACCTTTCTTTTCCATTTACAGTTTACAAAGTACTTCCTTCAGTACTTTCGCATTGTAACTATACGCTCCGACTGTTATAATCATCGCACGGGTGCTGCCCAAGCGGTAGGCGGTGAGTCCTTCAGCAGAGGGACTGTGACCCTCTGATTACATAGAAACCAACATAGGAATCTTATGGAAAGGAGGACTCTGCCAATGGATATTGTAGATTTAATTGCAGTGTTGAGCTTTGGTTTAACCTGCTTCAGTATTGGATATACATTCGGTAAAGATAAAAGGTCACAAAAATAGCCGCCCCGGTCTGGAAAACTAGGCGACTTTTTTGTGTCAAATAGAAATTCGGACTCACCGCCTTATTGGCAGCACCCGTTTCTTATCGCCATGTTATCACGCATGCCATCAAATGTCAAAACCTTTCTTTCCGCTACCCTATTTCCACAATCCGTTCGCTGACGTGTTCCACCATGGGAATGTCGTGGGCGATGAGCAGAATGGTGAGATTCCGCTGCTCCCGCAGCTTTCGAAGCAAGTGAACAATCTCCGCCTGCACCGGAATATCCAGTGATGAGACTGGCTCATCTGCAATCAGAAATTCCGGATTGGTGGCCAATACCCTTGCAATGACCACCCGCTGCCGCTGTCCGCCGGAGATTTCGTAGGGATGTCTTGTAAAAAGATTCTCCGGTAGTTCCACCTGTTCCGTCACTTCCCGAAGAACTCGCTGCCGGGTCTCTCTATCCGCCTTCCCGATTACCAAAGGTTCTTCTACAATGTCCTTTACCCGCAATCGCTCATTGAATGCACTGTCCGAATCCTGGAAAATCATCTGGGTTCGGATCGGCCTTGCAAACCGAATCTGACCCTCCGTAGGCTTCTGGATTCCTGCAAGGATTCTGGCCAGAGTGGATTTTCCGCAGCCCGATTCTCCAATGAGTCCCAGAATTTCACCTTCCCAGATTTCCAGATTGAAGTCCGAAAACACGGGAGATTGCATCTTCGGATACCGCATGGTCAGGTGCTTCACTTGGATAAGGGGCGAAGATTGCTGCACGGAAACTTCTTTTACCGGATGCTCTCCTCGGTGGTAATGGGCGCCTTGCTTGCCGTATCCGGCGTAACGCACCAACTTCTTCGTGTATTCCTGCTGGGGGTTCTCGAAAATATCCGACCTGGTCCCTGCCTCGATAATCTCTCCCTTGCGCATGACCAAGACCCGGTCTGCCATTCGCCCGGCGATTCCCAGGTCATGGGTAACGAAGAGGATTCCTACTTTCCTCTCATCGGCAATCCGGCGAAGGAGTCCCGTTACCATACGGGCCGTCTCCGGATCCAGCGCTGTGGTGGGCTCATCCGCAATCAGCAGGGATGGATTTCCCGCCAAAGCGATGGCAAGCGCCACTCTTTGCCCCTGGCCTCCGGAAAGCTGATGGGGATACTTCGGCAGAATTTCCATAGGGTTCTCGATTCCCATTTCCGTAAGCAGCGCCCCTGCCTTTTCATCGGTTTCGCCACTACGCCGTCTGTGACCCATTGCTTCCGCAATCTGTTCTCCCACCCGATATACCGGATTGAGGGAACTCATGGGGTTCTGGAAAATCATGGAGGCTTTCTGTCCCCGTGCCTGGAGCAGTTTCTCTTCCGAAAGGGTCCGAACGTCCTGTCCATCCAACAGAATCCGGCCTGACAGATACCGGGCGTGGGCAGCGTGGAGCATGAGAATGGAGCGACAAAGAGCGGTTTTGCCACTGCCGGACTCTCCCACCAATGCCACGATTTCCCCGGCGTGTACCGTAAGATTCGCATCCCGCACTGCATGAACCGGACCCAACGGCCCGTTAAAGCAGAGTCGGAAATCCTCCACCCGAAGGACTTCCCTGTATTCTTTTACCGACTTCTCGTAGGATTCCACAGGCCACTCCTTCACTAATCACTAACCACTGTCCACTAACCACTACTTCCGTTCCAGCTTCCAGTCTGCCACGTTCCAGAACACGCCCACGCCGTGGTGTCCCAGCACCACATTTTGGTTCACACCCTTCACCTCTTTGCTCACCGCATAATTCGCGTGTACATAGGCGATGTAGGTGTAGGGCATCTTTTCCGTCATGGCGTTAAGGAACTGGCTGTAATACTGCTTCCGAAGGCCCTCATCCGAAGTGGAGCGAGCCGCCGTCAGCGTCTGGTCCACCGCTTCGCTAGAGTACCCAGTGTAGTTGTCTCCTGCATCGCTGGTGAACACCTTGTAGGTGTGGTCATCTGCGTCGAATGGGCTGCCCCATCCAATAATGCAGGCGTCCTGTCCAGCCCAGTCCAATTCCTTCCGGCTCTCTGCCTGGGCGTAGACCCCTTCTTTCTTCAGCTGCTCTGCGCACATGTTGGCCATGTCCACCCGCACCTGATCGTCTGCCATGGCTGAGATGGTAAAAGCAAGTACCGTTCCGTCCTTTTCATACCAGCCGTCTTTGTTTTTCGCCCAGCCATCCGCTTCCAGCAAAGCCTTCATCTTCTTCGGATTGTAATTGAACTTTTCAATACTGCTGTCATTATAAGGATTCTTCTGAATCGGAGAGTATGCCACTTCTCCCTCACCCAGAAGCACGCTCTTGATGATGGCCTTCCGGTCAATTCCATAGCTCAGAATGTTGGAAAGCTCCGGATATTTCTTGAAGAGCTTGCAGCCCCAGAAGTTATAGGCGATGGCCCGGTAGTCCGCCGTCTTCATTTCGTATACGTTATAGTCCGAACTCTTCTTTTCCAGCGTCTGCCCGTCCTTTGGCGTCAGCTGAGCCATATCAATGTCCCCAGACTGAAGCTGCAGCAGCCGTGAAGCGCTGTCTGGAATGATTTTGAAGATGATCTTCGGAATGTTGGCCTTACCGCCGTAGTAGTTGTCGAACCGTTCCAGGGTAATGCTCTGTCCTTCATCCCAATCCGTCAGCTTGTAGGGTCCAGCCCCTACCGGATGCTGGTTGAACTCATCGGTGGTGAGGTCCTTGCCCTTCAGAAGGTGCTTCGGTAGGATTCCAATGGTCATGTATTCCGGGAAAGCCACGTTCTCCCGGCTCAGCCGAATCTTCACGGTGTTCTTATCCGGACAGGAGATTTTCTGAATGTCCCGGTAATTGGAAATAATCTCGGAACCGTTCTTCTCGTCCAGAATTGCTTTTAGCGTAAATTCCACGTCCGCAGAGGTCAGCGGCTTTCCATCCTGGAAGGTCAGTCCTTTCCGCAGGTGGAAAGTCCAGGTCTTGGTTCCCCCGTCGTACTCCCAACTCTTTGCCAGTCCCGGCACCACCTTGTTGTTCTCATCGTGGGCGGTTAATCCGGCAAAAATAAGCAAATTGATTTCCCCGTGCTCGTACAGCGCCGGGTTGATGGCGGTGTAATCCTGGCTTCCGTACACCAAGGTATCTGCATCCTTCGATGTGCTTCCGCAACCAGTGAGCAGCAGGCTCAGGATGCTGGCCAACGCCACCATTATTACCAGATAACGGTATCGCCTCTTCATATTTCTACTTTTCATGTACGCCTCCTACTAACCACTATCCACTAATCACTGCCTACTAATCACTGCCCACTATCCACTATCCACTACAAATTGCTGTGAAGTCTCGTGTTTTTCTTTCGGATTTCCTCTCCCACTTCCGTAATGCATATCAATGTGACAATCAGCACTGTGCCTGGGATTAACACCAGCCACCATTCTCCGGAGAGTAGGGCGTTCTGGGCGCCTGTAAGAAGTCCGCCCCAGGATGCTTTGTCTACTGGAAGGCCTAGGCCCAGGAAGCTCAATGTGGATTCCGTCACCATGGCCGCTCCCACGCTGCTGATTACAGAATAGAGTATCGCCGGCATAAAGCTCGGCAGCATGTGACGCCTCAGAATGTATCCGAAGCTTCCCCCCATCATCTGGGCCGCTAGGATAAAATCACTGCCTCGAATTCGCCGAACTTCGTTTCGGATAATCCGCGCCATAGCCATCCATCCCGTTACACCAATGGCCAGCGATAGGGAGAAATAATTTGCTTTTCCCATCATCCCTTGAAGGAAAATTATCAACAGTATCTGGGGCATGCTCTGCATCATATCGCTGCCCCGCATCAGCACTCGGTCCAGCTTGTTTCCCGCCACGCCGCTAAGGGTTCCGTACAGAATGGCCAGTAACGTACTGATTAAGGTGGCGCAAATTCCGATGAAGAGGCTGGCTCTTCCGCCGTAGAGCACGCGGCTCAGAAGATCCCGTCCCATGGAGTCCGTGCCGAACAGATGCATGAGAGATGGTGCCTGATTAATCGCTTCCCCCATCTCGTTGGGGCCACAGGGTGCAATCCAGGGTGCCAGAATCGCACCTAGTGCAATTAGTATTAGGATTCCCAGGCTTATCCGGAAGCCTCTGCCATACCGGCTTCTTTTACCTTCCATGGATGGACCTCCTTCCCGTATCCGAAGAAAGTCTCGGATCCACTTTGGCACTGAGGGATTCTCCCAGCATGTTGCAGAGAATCACCACTGCCGCGGTCAGCAGTGTCACCGCCGTGAGCAAGTTGTAATCCTTGTATAATGCGCTTTCCAGGGCCAGAGTTCCAAGGCCTGGGTAGCTGAATACCATCTCCACCACATAAGTGCCTCCGAGAAGATGGGGCACCGCCATGGCCATGGCGGGAATCATGGCAGACATGATGTTCTTCCGGCAGAATTTCCGAACAATCCGCTTAGGCGGGATTCCCTGGGATTTGTGCAGGAGCACGTAGTCTTTCCGGATTTCCTCTGCCAGAAGATTCCGAATCATAAGTCCGTAATATCCCACATGACCTAGCACCAACACTGCACAGGGCAGCACCAGGTGCCATGCACGGTCCGCAAAGTTCCCCTGCATTCCGTAGGAATAGGCCCCTCCAGTGGGAAACAGGGGAATCTTCACGGCGAAGAGAAGTATCAGCACCAGCCCCAGGAAGAAGGAAGGGATGTTCCCCGTCACTACCCCCAGTCTCTGGAGCCAACGGTCCCTTCGGCTCCCCTCTCGAAGGACGCAGGATTCTCCCCAGCGAAAAGCTAGCAGAAATGTCACTAGATAGGAAATCAGCCCCAGCACTACGGTGTTCCCCAGGCAGTTTCCCATGACGGTGGTTACCGGCTGCTTGTATTTGAGGGAGATTCCCAGGTTTCCGTGGATTAGGTTCCGAAGCCAGATTCCGTACTGGGTCAGTACCGGCTGGTCTAGCCCCAGAGAATGACGCATGGCCTTCTTCTGAACTTCACTCATCCGGTCCACGACCTCTCCATACCAGGAACGAAGGGGATCTCCCGGGCAGGCTCTGGCCAGAAGAAATACCACCAAGGAGAGAATCAGCATCATTCCAGCCAGGGCTAGAATCCGTTGCAGAAACCGTACGGCATTGTTCGCCATGTGGCCTTTTTGTCCACGTCCGTTATTCGTTCTGTCCATAGGCCTGTAATATTTCTTCTAGTTCCGAATGGGCTTGTTCATAATTTTCGAACAACACCGTATGGAATCCCAGCTTCGATGCCATCTTAATATTCGCCGGATTATCATCTAGGAAAACGCAGTCTGCCCCATTCAACTGATACCGCTGAAGCAGGGTTTCGTAGATTTCCGGCTCTGGCTTGATCTGATGCACATCGCAGGAGAACACGCCCCCTTCCAGATCATTCAGAAAGTCCAGGGCATGTACACTTCTTTTCTTCACGTGTTCTGAGTAATTGGAGAGGAACAGAACCTGATATTTCCGGTCTTTCAGCTCCTGAATCCAAGGAATCGCGTACTCTTTCCGCTCCGTGCACTCGCCCACGCGCTGGAAAGCCTCTCGGATTTCTTTTTCGTAGGAAGGCGCCTCCGAGATGAATCTTGAAAGCACTTCTTCCTCGTTCCACAGACCTCGATCCATTTCGTTCCAGAGACGGCTGCCGAACATAGCGGCCGTTACCCGTTCTTCCGTCTCTGAGTTCTGGAAAAGCTTGTGCACATAGTCTCTCCACTCGAACCCGATTAACACTCTTCCAATGTCAAATATCACCGTATGTATCATTTGTCGCCTTTCATCTATCATATTACGCTTCACACACCGGCCGCCTGAGCCAATGGGGGTTTCTTTTACCGGCTAACGATCCGCCAGATACTTAAGGGCTTGAGGGACATAGGCCTTCACATGAATGCCCTCTCCCTCGTATTTCTCTTCCAGGAGCTGCCCGTACTTCCGAATCTGTTCCAGCACCCCCATCTCGGAGTAGGACAGAAGGGTGTCCACGTAGATCCGAGACTCTCGAATGATTCGTCCCAGCTCTTCGAACAGGGTGTCCAGCCCCTGCCCCTTCTTGGCGGAAATCATCACCGAGGCATCGGCCTGGAAGTCCTGCATCTTCTCTCCCTCCGGCAGAAGGTCGCACTTATTCCACACGGTAATCACCGGCTTTCCGATGACTTCCAGTTCTTTCAGCGTGTCCTGCACTACCTTCCGGTGCAGCTCCCACTGGGGATTGGAGGCGTCAATCACATGCATGATGATATCTGCGTACTTCGCCTCTTCCAGGGTGCTTCGGAAAGCATCGATCAAGTGATGGGGCAGCTTGTTGATAAAACCAACGGTATCTGTCAACAGCACCGACTGTCCGTCGGGAAGCACCGCGGTCCTCGTGGTGGGATCCAGGGTGGCAAAAAGCTTGTTTTCCGCAAGAATCCCCGCCTCTGTCACGTGGTTCAGTAGCGTGGATTTTCCCGCGTTGGTGTAGCCCACAATGGCCACGGTGGGAGTGGCGCTTTCGGAACGTTTCTTACGAGTGGTGGCCCGGACCCGTTTCATATCTTCAATCTCATCGCTCAGGACTTTGATTCGTTTCTGGATTACCCGGCGGTCCGTCTCCAGCTTGGTCTCACCAGGACCTCTTGTGCCGATGCCGCCTCCCAGCCGGGACATGGCTTCTCCCATTCCCCGGAGCCGAGAAGCCCGGTACTTCTGCTGAGCGATTTCCACCTGAATCTTTCCCTCTTTCGTCTTGGCATGGGCGGCGAAAATATCCAGAATCAGAAGGGTTCGATCCAGCACTTTTGCCTGTATGGTATCCGACAGATTTCGGAACTGGGAAGGGGTCAGTTCATCGTCGCAGATGATGCCGTCCGCTTCCTGCACCTCCAGCATTTCCTTGATTTCCAGAGCTTTACCGCTTCCCACGTAAGTGGCCCGGTCCGGATGGTCCAGATTCTGCACTACCAGGCAAGCTACCTCCGCGCCATCGGTGCGAACCAACTCGGCAAGCTCCTCGAGGGAGGCGTAGGCCGCTTCCTCCTCTTCGGTGGATACCGCCACCAGAATATATTTCTCAATCTTCTCTATCTGTTCCATTCTATCCCCAGCTCTGGCCGATGCCCTTGGCTACGGCCTTGTCATAGATTACCCTCGCTGCCACCAGATCTAGGGCAGCAATTCCTACGTTCTCGAACACGATGATTTCCTCGTCGTTCTCCCGGCCTGGAATGGTTCCGTTGATTACATCTCCCAGGCTTCCCAGCACATCCTCTTCCGAGATGATTCCCTCCTGAATCGGAATCAGCAGGTCGCCGCTTTCCGCCATCACCGCATCCTTGGAATCGCAGATAATCTTGGAAGTTCTCGGCAGCACTGCAGGATCCAGTTCGTGCTTGTGGGGCTCATAGGTTCCCACGCAGCTAATGGTGCAACCCGCCTTCACCTTGGTGCCATCGAACACCGGCTCAGAGGATCCCGTAACAGTAATGAGAAGGTCTGCATCCTCCACCGCTTCATCGGCGCTGTTTGCCGCAACGATTTTTGCACCGTAAGCCTTCAGTTCTTCCTGCATGGCTGCCGCAAAAGCCTCTCGCTTCTCCTCATTTCGGCTGTACACGTACACCTCTTCCAGCTTCCGCGCGGAAAGCATAGCCTCCAGCTGACAAGCGGCCTGGCCTCCGGTTCCAATCATAGCCCCCTTTCGGCACTCCTTCTTTCCCAGAATGTCGAAAGCCGCCCCCGACGCCGCGCCGGTCCGGGCTTCCGTTACATAGGTTCCATCCAGAATGGCGCTGATGTATCCCGTCTTTCCATCGATGAGAAGCACCTGGGCCGGTGAAGTTTTGAGCCCCTGCTCCGGATTGTGGGGAAAAATATCCACCACCTTGAGGGCCGCCGCATCCAGTCCCGGTGCATAGGCCGGCATGAACACGAAAGAACCGTCGTACTTTCCTGGAATCACGGTGCGCAGAGGGTTCTCCACCTCTCCATCCACCACGCTCTTGTAGGCAATCTTGTTTCCTTCAATGATATCTGTCATCGTCACAACCTGACGAATATCTTCTCTCGATAGTAACAGCATGTCTGTACCTCCTCTGTTCATTTGCTAAAAATACATTTTTCTAGCTGGCCTGTTTCCGGTTTTCCATGGCCGCCACCGCCGCATTGGCCGCGGATGTGGCATCTGGCGTGTAGATGTCGGCTCCGATGCTGTCGCAGAACTCCTGGGTTACCGGCGCACCCCCTACCATAATCACCACGTCGTCGCGAATTCCTGCTTCCTCGCAGAGATCCACCACCTTCCGCATCTCTTCAATGGTGGTGGTGAGAAGTGCAGAGCAAGCGATGATATCGCAGTGCTCATCTCGGGCGGTTTCCACGAATTTCTCTGCAGTGACATCACTGCCCAAATCCAGCACGTCAAAGCCGTTTCCTTCCAGCATAATCTTGACCAGGTTCTTTCCAATGTCGTGCATGTCCCCGCGAACCGTGCCGATGCATACCTTTCCCACCGACGAGCCTGCTTCGGACACCAGCATCGGCTTCAGAAGATCCAGTGCTGTAGTCATGCATTTGGCCGACATCAGCATTTCCGGCACGAACACTTTGCCTTCGGAGAAAGCGTTTCCCACTGCAGTCATTCCCACAATCAGGCCCTTGTTCAGCACTTCCTGTGGAGTGTATCCCTGATCCAACGCATCCCGGCATACCTTTTCCATTCGGTTCCGGTTTCCCTTCATCAGAACGTCTGCCACCTTTCCCAGCGGAGACTTGGCGGCCGCGGCGGAGATTGCTTTTAGCCCATCTTCACTTTGCTTCTTGCCATCCGGAGACAGGGTGTACTTCTTCCGAGTTACCGGAATGTTGTAATGCGGAAAATGAATCTTCTCGTTGTAGGCCTTGATTTCCTCGTCGATAATCGGATCCACGTGCTTGTAGATGGTGCCTCGCATTCCGTAGGTGATGGAGGGAATGAAGTGGCCCAGGCTGCCGTTCCGGCGTAGCATCTTGCGCATATACGTGCGAATTTCCTCTTCCGAGGCATCCCCTCGGTCGATTTCTGCGCCCACACCGCCCATGACAATCATCTTGCCGTCCAGGTGCTGGATGACCTCCGGGATGTTGTTCTCCGGAAGGATTCCCTGCCAGCACTGAATGCCGATTTCCGCCATGTCGTCCAGAATCGGCACCAGATAGGAATCCGAGTGGTGGACGGCGATGCAGCCCGCATCCCGAATCTCGCCGTAGAACTTCCGGTAGGGTTCCTTGAAGAATTCCCGCCAAATCTCCGGTTTCATGAAGAGCTGGTTCTTCGCACCCCAATCGTCATGGGTGAACATCACGTCTGGCTGCAGTCCCTTGATGAGCATCCGAGCAAACTGCAGACGGTGCTGCAGCACGTAATCAATCAGCTCGTGCATTTCCTTCGGATGTTCGTAGAAGTTGGTGAGGGTGTCCTCGAACCCCATGAGGAAGTGGCATTGCTCGAAAATTCCAGTGCCCATAAAGCCGGTGAGAAGTCTTCCCCCTCGATCCGCTTTCTCTCGCTGCACCTTCCGAAATTCCTCCCAGCCCTCCTGGCAGTTGCTCTCGATGTCCGGTGCATGGACCACTTCTTTCCAGCGAGTGATATCCTGCAGCACCGTAGCCTCCTTGGAATGATACGGAATTCTGCCCGGTGCATCCTCTGGGAACATCATGGTGATGCCCCACCGATCCACGGTAGTCACCCCCCGTTCCTGGCCAGCTCTTAAGTAATTGTTCACCGGATCTCCCAGTGCCATCTGAAAAGCCTCGTACTGATCCAGTAGTCTTTCCGGCTTCCCATCCTTCTTCAGAAGTTCCAGAAATATTTCTTTTGGTGTCATTTGATTGTCTCCTTCATCTCTTAGTCTAGCAGCACCGCTGCCGTGTATGTGATGGTCAGCGGTCCATAATCGTATTCCAGGCCCGATGCCTTCGCCACATCGTTCACCATTAATCCGTAGGCCTCCATGGATGAAACCATCTTCTCCGGATTCCGGCATGGCCGATCCGGATAAGTGCATTTCCGGCACAGGGTGCAAGTTCCCGCTCCCATGGGAAGACATCTCGGATAAGTGTACCGAATCTGACGCACCAGGGTCCCAAACCGCTGCTTCTGCAGCTTCTCCGCCTGGAAAATTTCCTCTCCATCGAAGTCGTGCTTCATCTTCCCCGTGGTCTGCACGATAATCCCCCGATGATACTTCGAAGCCCTCTCCCGGCTCCGTGCCAAGGGGCCCAGCGCCGGTGGACAGCTCCACCTTGTGCCGTAGGCCTTGCACCGTCCACTGGCGCACATATCCCGCACCTCTTCGCGGAACACCAGCGCCTCCATATTCAGTTCCGCCACGTGGTCAAATCCCACATTCTTCGCCAGTTCCAACACTTCGCCTGTCGTCATCTTCTCCCCTCCGGGTATAGTTATATTGATTATATCATTTTTTTACCTTCTTGACACCTGCAAAAGCCCCCGATTATAATGGTATGAAATACTGAATTGAGACTGTAAAAGGAGCATACTATGGAACTGCATTTTCCGATTCTGCTAGATGGCGCCACTGGAACAGAACTTCAGAAGCGGGGCTATGCTGGAGGCATCAGCACAGAACAGTGGGTGCTGGAACACCCAGAAGCCATCTGCGAATTGCACAACGAATATATTGAGGCGGGAAGCGACGTGGTGTACGCCCCAACTTTCGGTGCCAACCGGGTCAAGCTGGAAGAGTACGGTGTCTTCAATCAGGTGACGGAGTACAACCACCGGCTGGCGAAGATTGCACTGGACAACGCCCATGGGCGGGCACTGGTGGCGGGAGATATTTCTCAGACCGGCCTGTTTCTGAAGCCAATCGGAAACACTTCCTTCCAGGAGATGATGGACATCTACACCGAGCAGGCGAAAGCCCTAGATGAAGCAGGGGTGGATCTCTATGTGGTGGAAACCATGACCTCTGTCTCCGAAACACGGGCAGCGGTTCTGGCCATCCGAAGCGTTTCGGACCGGCCTATTGTGGTATCTTTCACCGCAGAAGCCAACGGACGCACCCTGATGGGAAGCGATATTGCGGCAGCGCTGGTCATCTTCCAGAGCATGGGGGTGGATGCCTTCGGGCTCAACTGCTCCACCGGACCGGACCAGATGATTCCTCACATCAAGCGCTTACAGAAATACGCAGAAATCCCTCTGCTTGCAAAGCCCAACGCGGGCATGCCGAAGACGGTGGACGGTGTTACGGTGTATGACTGCGGACCGGAAGAACTGGCATCCTACGCGAAGGATTTGGCATCCTGCGGCGTGGGCATCTTCGGTAGCTGCTGCGGTTCTAATCGGGACCACATTGCCGCCCTTCGCCGAGAAATCGACCAGACTGAATTCTTAAGGCCGTCTCCGGACTTCGGTGGGAAGATTCCGGTTGCCACGGAGAAAGAGCTCTTCCTGCTTTCGCCAGAGGACTTAACCATCGACAAAATCTACCCTTGCGACGAGAACCTGGAGGACTACTGCGAAGAGCTGGAAGATGACGATGATGCCCTCTTCATGACGCTGGAAATTCGATCCGAAGAGGATCTGGACAACCTGGAAGATTTCCAGTACGCCATCACACTTCCTCTGTGCATTCTCTGCCAGGATGCGGATCTTCTGGCAGAAGCCCTCAAGCTGTATCAGGGCCGGGCAATCTACGCTGGGGATCTGCCGGAGGATGTGCTTGTACCGCTGGCCAACCGATACGGGCTAGTGATTTAGACTCGCTTCGTTGAAAACGGAATTTTTGAAAATCTAATTATAAACCGCACGCAGGCTGAAATGTCCGCATCGCCGGACGCGTGAGAATTCAAAAATCTTCTTTTACACAAGGGGCGGTGCTCTCGAGAAAATACTTTTCCACATATTGACAAGCTGCCCTGTTGAATGCTAGAATGCATAATTATAAAACGATGACGAGGACAGTACGTGGGTCAGACGGATTCATGAGAGAGGGATAGATGGTGAGATTATCCCGGATTCAGACCTTCGGAACACCACCTCCGAGTGGCACCAATCCTGCCCGCTGGCCGCGTTACAAGCCATAATGAGTGCCGGAAAGATATTTCCGGAAGATGGGTGGAACCACGAATACGAAATGTATGCGTCCCTTCTGACAGTAATGCTGCGGAAGGGATTTTTTGATGCCTTCCGAGAGAAGGAGGAAACCAATGATTATTACTTTGAAAGACGGAAGTACCCGTGAATACGGGGAAGCAATGTCCATCTACGATATCGCCAAAGATATCAGCGACGGTCTGGCTAGAGTGGCCTGCGTCGGTGAGGTGGACGGTGAAGTGAAGGACCTGCGCACGGTCATCGACAAGGACTGCGAACTGAACATCCTGACCTTCGATTCCGATGCGGGCAAGCATGCCTATCGCCACACATGTTCCCATGTTCTGGCGGAAGCGGTACAGAATCTGTATCCCGATGCAAAACTAGCTATCGGACCTTCCATTGATACCGGATTCTACTACGACTTCGACATGCCACCGCTAACCCGGGAAGATCTGGACAAGATTGAGAAAGAGATGAAGAAAATCATCAAGAAGGGTGACAAGCTGAACTACTTCACTCTTCCGAGAGAAGAAGCCATCCAGATGATGAAGGATCGGCAGGAGCCATACAAGGTAGAGCTGATTGAGGATCTGCCGGAGGGTGAAACCATTTCTTTCTATCAGCAGGGAGACTTCATCGAGCTGTGCGCCGGACCGCACCTGATGAGCACCAAGCAGATTAAGGCCTTCAAGCTGACATCTTCTTCCGGTGCATACTGGAGAGGCGATGAGCACAACAAGATGCTGACTCGAATCTACGGTACGGCTTACACCAAGAAAGCCGACCTGGAAGAATACCTAGAATACCTGGCAGATATCAAGAACAGAGACCACAACCGTCTAGGCCGTGAGATGGATCTGTTCACCACAGTAGATGTTGTGGGTCAGGGTCTGCCGCTGTTCATGCCGAACGGTACCAAGATGATTCAGAAGCTGCAGCGCTGGATTGAAGACCTGGAGGATTACGAATGGGGTTACGTTCGTACCAGAACTCCGCTGATGGCAAAGTCCACTCTGTACAAGATTTCGGATCACTGGTACCACTACAAGGATGGCATGTTCCTGCTGGGATACGATAATCTGGAAGATTTGAACAATCAGGAAGATGCTTCCCGTGAGATTCACGGCGTCCAGGATCTCAAGATGATTGAGAACGATTCCGACAGCGACGTATATGCACTGCGTCCGATGACTTGCCCATTCCAGTATTATGTGTACAAGGCTCGCCAGAAGAGCTACCGCGACCTGCCTTACAGAATGGCCGAGACATCCACCCTGTTCCGGAACGAGGATTCCGGCGAAATGCACGGACTGACCCGTGTTCGTCAGTTCACTATTTCCGAAGGTCACCTGGTCTGCACACCGGAGCAGATTGATGAGGAGTTCAAGAACTGCGTCAAGCTGGCCAAGTACTGCCTCACCACCCTGGGTCTGGAAGAGGATGTAACCTACAGAATGTCTAAGTGGGATCCGGAGAACTCTGAGAAGTATCTGGGGACTGCAGAAGACTGGAACCGAGTAGAAGGTGCCATGAGAACCATTCTGGACGAAATCGGTCTCGAGTACACTGAGGCGACTGGCGAAGCGGCTTTCTACGGTCCAAAGCTGGACAT
>JBNMGJ010000093.1:0-6791 GCA_050872185.1 Mogibacterium sp. | reverse complement strand
GCACCGGTAATCGTGGCGCTGATTTATATCTTCATGGCCGTGGTTACACTGGGCTGCATGGATGGAAGCACTGTCACCACACTGGCAGATGTAGCCAAGGGATTCATGGGCTCTGGACTGGTGGTATTCTTCGTGGTAGGCGGCCCGCTCTGCATCGTGCCGTTCTTCCTCAAGAAGAAGTACCCACACGCATGCAACTACGCCGGCATCAAGTTCAACTACGGAATGATTACCGTGCTGTCGGTATTCGCTGCAATCGTGGCGGTATTCCTGGCATTCTCCGCATTCAAGTCACTGGGTGCCAGCGTGTATCTGATTATCTTTGGATTCATGGCAGCAGCTGTCATCTACTTCCTGCTTCGAATTCGGTACCTTCTGTGGAAGGGTATCGATCTAATCCAGGAGCTGAAAGTTCCGTATGCGGATTGGGAAGCCAGAGAAGCGGAGTGCAAAGCCATGGACGAGGCCCAGGCTTAGCATTAGAATAGTTAACAATACATACCAATATATACCTCTCTATTTCATAATATGATGAGCGAGAGGCCGCCCCGGGGAGATGACCGGGGCGGTTTTTTGCGTGTGAAAAAAATCAGTGTGTGAAAATATAAATTTATAAGAAATGTCTAAATCATTGGAATGAAGGTTGAATGAGCACTTTAAAAATGATAGAATCTAATGAAAAGTAAGTTTATGGGGGGGTACCTCTCCGAAAAGAGATTGGAAGGTGCAAAATATGAGCAAGCTAAAGAAAATCTTTAGCGTAGTTCTGAGCTGTGCATTTCTTCTGACTCTCTGCAATGTGGAGAGCGTTTTCGCTTCGGACTTTACGGCTCCGGAAGGAAAGCAACTGACTTCGTTGAAGCAGTACAACATTGCACCAGGAGTCAAGGAGCAGCACATCACCATGGTTGATTCTAAGGGGGACAACCAGGTGCAGGGCTATGCGGCAACCATTGATTTGACGAAGAAAACCGGAATCATGGCAGGCTACAAGGATTACAACACAGATGGAAAGTGGGGCCTTCAGACAGTCCGCGACCAGGCAGCGGCTGCAGAGAAGAAGACCGGCAAGAACATCGTTGTGGCCACCAACGGAGACTACTTCGACATGAGTACCGGTGAACCAACTGGCGTTCTGGTTATGAACGGCAAGGTGGTGAAGTCCACCAGTGGATGGGGCGAAGGTTACTACTATTTCGCCATCAAGAAGGATGGAACCGCCACCATTCGGAGCATGCACGAGCCGGTGGATCTTAGCGATGTCAAGGAAGCCATTGGTGGACCGATTAAGCTGGTGACGGATGGCAAGGTGGCATTGGAAGACTGGGTTCGGGAAGACCAGTCCAGAATTCCAAGAAATGCCGTAGGCATCAAGGAAAATGGCGAAGTGGTATTCTTCGGTGCAGACGGACGTCAGGCGCCGAAGTCCGTGGGAATGACCTACGAAGAGACGGCACAGACCATGGTACAGCTGGGCTGCAAAGAAGCCATCTACATTGATGGCGGTGGCTCCTACACCTATGCCAGCAAGTCGGAAGGAACGAATCAACTGACTGTAAAAAACAGTCCTTCCGATGGTACTGAACGTAAGGTATCTTCGACATTGTTTGTGTATTCCGATGCAAAGCAGACCGGGGAGTTCGACCACGCCACTATCACACCGGACAACGAAGTATACACACCAGGATCCAAGGTGAAATTCGAGGCCACCGGCGTGGATAGTGCCGGCGGAGAAGCAAAGATTCCTTCCGGTGCTAAGTTCGCGCTGAAGGACAGCTCCATGGGAACCATTACAGATGATGGATCCTTCGCCGCAGGAGATAAGACCGGTACCGTGGAAGTGCAGCTGAAGAATGGAAGCGAAGTGGTGGGTTCCACCACCATCGAGATTCAGCAGCCGGATTCCATTTCTTTCACCAATGAAGAAGTTGCACTGGGATTCAGCAAGGAATCGGACCTGGGACTGACGGTACGCTACAAGAACCGTCAGATTAATTATAACGATGACGACTTCGAATGGAGCGTAACGGATCTGAAGGATGCGGATAAGAAGGATGTTACCGATCCGGATAAGAAGCTGGGAACCTTCAAGGGAAACAAATTCACCTCTTCCGATGGGGCCACCCTCTACGGAACGGTACACTGTGCTTACAAGAAGAACAAGGACGTGAAGGGTAGCCTGTCCGTTGTGGTGGGATTACAGCCGACCGTTGCAATGGACTTCGAAGACAAGACCGTGGATGGAAAGACCATCGACGCGAAGGACTACTGGAACTTCAACCGCGCTGCTTTCGACGCAGGTGGCGGACGCATCCTGGGCGTATGGGACCGAGACGGTAAATGGCTCGGAACTACGCCTCAGACTAGAATGTTATACGGACACTATGTAAACGCAGAACCAGATCCGAACACCGGTGCGGTGAATTCCAGAGGCGGTGAGGAGTCGGCAGAGATTGTGAATATCTCCAGCGGAGAACCGGTGCGGAAGGGCAATCACTCTCTGAAGATTAACTACGATTTCTCCAAGGCTAACGGAACAGAGGGCGCCTGTGTGGGCTTCTCCGATGCCCAGCAGCAGATTCCAGGAAATCCGTCTGCAGTGGGCATGTACGTATATGCCCCAGAGGGAACACCGAACCTGTGGATTCGTATGCGTGTGAAGGATGGTTCTGGCACAGTGCAGACGGTGAACTTCACCTCCAACGGTTGCAGCACTGAGTCCGCCAAGGAATTGGGCGGAATCGACTGGACCGGATGGAAGTACGTGGAGGCCGATCTTTCGAATCTGAAGGGGCCGTTCTCGCTGATTGGTGGAGAAACCGTTCGAGTAATGTATCTACTGAATGGTGCCGGAAACTGCACCATGAAGGATGGAAAGATTACCAAGCTTGCCAAGGAAGATATCAAGGGCAGCATCTACATCGATAACGTACAGTTCATCTACGGAGCGAACACAACGGATACGGACAACCCATTGATTAATTCGGTATCTGCAAACGGTGTTGCGCTGAACAATAAGGATGAGGTTATTAAGTCCAACGATCCGTCCTTCGAAATCAATGTAACGGATGTAGAGAATAAGTATACTACTGGTATTGACTACGACACCAAGAACATCTGGATTGATGGAAAGAACATCACCCAGAAGGCATTAGATGCGGATAAGCTGACAGAGGATCCAAGCAAGGACACCATCTACCTGAATAGCTGGCACTTGTCCAACGGCACACACACCATTAAGGTGCTGATTCGCGACAAGGAAGGTAACGAGGCTACAAAGAAGTATACCTTCGACGTGGATGGCAGCAGTCAGGATCAGATGAAGGCAAGTGTTACCGTCGATGAGAATTCACTGTATCTTGGCAAGGATGCGATTCTGAACGTGAATGCTAACAAGCGGGAATGGACCGACACAGTTTCTACCGAAATTGAGCTGGGTGCAGGCTTTGAATACAAGGGTGTAGAGTACGGAGAAGGCTTCCAGGAGGCGAAAGCACCGGTATACAACAAGAGCGACAATTCCGTTGAAATCTTTGCCAAGAAGAAAGCGGATGCCACTGTAGCAGGCGAAGGAACTATTGCCACGGTGAAGGCTGAAATACCGAGCACCATTACCAAGGAGAAGAAGTTCAGCTACGCAGTTAACTCCTTCGACTTGGAATACACGGATGAAAGCAAAGAAAGTCAGGACATTTCTTTTACCAAGCGGACTCAGAACTTGGAAGTAAAGGCGAAGTATGAGGTTGCTGTAGATGATACGGTAGCTGGAGAGGACACCAGGATTACGGTTACCGACGAATCGGGAAAACCGGCGAAGGGCATCGGAGTCTACACTAGCGACGGCGAAAAGCTGGGAGACACGGATAACAAGGGAACCATCACCACGTCGAAATTCCGAGATGCTCAGAAGATTTCGGTATATGCGAAGGATGGTGAAGGAATGCTGTCCTATATCGTTACCACCCAGAGCTTCAATGCCGGTGCCAATGAGGATGCCACTCCGGCATACATTCAGCTGAACGCATCGAAGAATTCGGAGACAGCCAAGAATATTACCTGGATGTCCAATCCGTCCAAGGCGGAGAAGAAGGCTGTGGCTATGGTGGCGCGGAAGAGCGACTACGAGGCCAAGAAGGACAAGGCCTTCAAGGAATACAAGGGAACCTGCGAGCGACTGAATTTCAGCGGATCCTCCCTTGCAGAAGAGAATAAAGTGGTATGGATGAATACCGTTGAAGTGACCGGCTTGGAGGCAGGCAGCGACTACGTCTACAAGGTAGGCGATGGAGAGCATTGGTCCGATGTCCGGAACTTCAGCACCTGCAACAACGGGGAAGACACCAAGTTCTTCCTGCTGGGCGATACCCAGGTGGACGATAAGACCATTCTGAACGAAATCATGGGGAACCTGAAGAAGGACAACTACGCCTTCGGTGTACAGACCGGTGACTTCGTGGAGAAAGCAGACCTGTACAATGAATGGGTATCTATTCTGAACCTGTTCGATGCAGAACCATTCGACCGCACGGATATGATTCATGTAGCGGGTAACCACGAGTTCTACGGTGACACCACAGGAGCTACTCAGAAGAGTATTTTCAATATTGAGAACCAGCAGCATTATTCGGTAACCTACGGCAATGTATACGTTGCAGTTCTGGGATATGACTCCTCTGAGAAGGGAGCGAAGGCCGATGCTGAGTGGCTAGTGTCCGATGCTTCCAAGAGCAATGCGAAGTGGAAAATCGTCGTATCTCACCAGCCACCGTATGGTACCAATGAGAGTACGGAGGATTGTAACTCTATCCGGAAGTACATTCCAGAGGCTTGCCAGCAGGCGGGCATCGACTTCATGTTCTCTGGCCATGACCACGCCCTAGTTCGGACCCATCCGACTACGGACGGAAAGACCGACGAGAAGAACGGTGTGGTGTACTACGTATGCGGTTCCACTGGCGGTAAGTCCTATACCCCGTCCAATTCCAAGGGGTTCAACTTCGCAGTAGATCCAACCAGAGATTATGACGGTATCTACTTCACAATGAACGCAACGGATACCAAGTTCACCGTGGACGTATATAATGCCGACGGAACCAAGCTGGAGGACTACTGTTACAGCAAGGAGAAGGTCAAGGATACCTGCCAGGACGGACAGCACGATTACGAGAGCACCAAGGACCGCTTGGTGTGCAAGAACTGTGGAGCCTCCAAGAAAATCAACAAGGATATGACCTTCCTGGTAACCGACAAGTCCACCGGTGTGGCAAGATACCTGAAGAACGGCGAATTCCTTAAGAGTTCCTGGATTGCCGATGGTAAAGACTGGTACTACATGGATAAGGACGGTTACGCAGAGACGGGAACGGTTACCATTGACGGAAGAAAGTATACTTTTAACAAGAAGGGACTGTACGTCAAGGGAAGCTTCGTTCAGGAAGAAGTAACTCTGAAGGATGGAAGCAAGAAAACCATCACCCGTTACTACGAAGCCGGCGGATCCTATGCGAGACGCTGGAGAGAAGTGGACGGCAACATGTACTACTTCCGTCAGAGAACGAATAACGGAGTTGCGCCAGACGATGGCGAGATGTACGTTGGCGTGAACGGTAAGGATACCAAGATTGCAACGCCGGGCAACAAGGATGTGACCACGAGATCATTCAAGTTCGGAAGCGATGGTGCGCTGCTCCGTGGCGCTTTCGAGAACGAAACCGATAGCAACAATAAGGTTGTAGGTACCCGGTATTACTGGGGTAACGATTATGTGACCGGACCGACCACCATTGAAGGCGTTCGCTACGACTTCGATGCGACCAACGGTTACATGAAGAAGAAGAGCCTTACCAATTGCACTGTATCTGTTCCGGATCAGACTTACACCGGCAAGGCATTGACCCCTAAGGTAGAGGTACATGACGGAGATCAGACGCTGACAGAGAACGTCAACTACAAGGTAACCTACACGAATAACAAGAACGTGGGAACCGCCACCGCAACGGTTAAGGGTGTATCCAGCAGAGGATATACCGGAACTGTGGAAGTCACCTTCAAGATTACGAAGAAGGCGACTCCAACCAAGGTGACCAAGCCATCCAAGGTGAAGATTTCTTCGGTTAAGAATATCAAGGCCAAGAAGGCGAAGATTACCTGGAAGAAGGCATCCAATGCCAGCGGATACAAGGTATACCGGGCAACATCCAGCAAAGGAAAGTATAAGTGTGTCAAGACCACCGGTTCTGGAAGCCGGAGCTGGACCAACTCGAAGCTGAAGAAGGGCAAGACCTATTACTATAAGGTTCGTGCTTACAGAAAGGCCTCCGGCAAGACCGTATACGGAAGCTATTCCAGCGTAAAGAAAATTAAGATTAAAAAGTAACGAGTAAAGGTATAGGTGAAAAATGTATACTAATTTGAAAAAACGGACATTAATCCCTGTACTGGCACTGATGCTTGCTGCCCTTGCGGCAGCAGGCATCCTCTGTACCCGCAGCGCATATGCGGCGGAGACAGGGAGTGTTCACTTTAAAGAAGCTTATGCTTCACCAGGCGAGAATCTGACGGTTCAGTACGATGGGGATGCGAAGAACGTGACCTATCGCTGGTACATGGACGATAAGCAGATTGCCTGCAAAAGCACCAAGTACTGCGTCACATCCGATGATTTGGAGAAAATGATTCGGGTCGAGGCCTGGGATGGCCAGAACAAGGTGGCGGAGTGTTCCATGCTCTGCAGCAAGCTGCCGGTGGTGTATATCAACCCGGACGGAGGCGCAGCCATTACCTCTAAGGAG
>JBNMGJ010000176.1:0-3884 GCA_050872185.1 Mogibacterium sp. | reverse complement strand
GACGAAGCCCAGGCAGGAGATGTGGTAATTGTCCGCTCACACGGGGAACCGGAATCCTTCTACCGTCGCGCCGAAGCGCAGGGCGTGGAATTGGTGGACACCACTTGCGTATTTGTCGCAAAGATTCACCGGATTGTGCAGGAAGCTCATGCAGAGGGTAAGGAAATTATTATTGTCGGAAACCCGGAGCACCAGGAAGTGATTGCAACCAACGGTTGGTGTGATTACGCAGGGTATATTCTACAGAATGCAGAAGATGCAAAGGCACTTCTCAAGGAACATAGCGATATCTTTGAAGGTGGACGGAAACCGGTGGTAGTCTGTCAGACCACATTCAAAGTGGAAATTCTGGAGGAGATTCTTGGAATCTTTCGGAGTGCTGGGGGGGATTATGAACTCTACAACACCATTTGCAGTGCGACCAGAGAGCGGCAGGATGCCTGCAGAGAGCTGGCGCGCAATGTAGATTTGATGATTGTAATCGGAGATGTGAACAGTTCCAACTCCAAAAAACTATTTGAAATTGCAAAAGAATGTTGTAAAAGTTCAATTCTTATCCAAGATATTTCTGATTTACAGTTGAAACATGGAGAAAAATATAATAAAATAGGTGTAACCGCGGGTGCATCGACACCTGAATGGATAATTAAGGAGGTTATTGCTAGTATGAGCGAAAATGTCACTAACAACACAGAAAAGAATCCAATGATGGATTTCATGGATGACATTGAGAATTCTTTGCGTCTTCCAAGACCGGGAGATGTTGTTGAAGGTAAGGTGCATCAGGTAACAGAAGATGAAGTCATCGTTAACATCGGATGCAAGAAGGACGGAATCCTGAAGAAGGCTGAAGTTTCCATGGAAGAGGGTCAGACACTGGCTGATCTGTTCCAGGAAGGCGACACTGTTCAGGCAAAAGTCATGAAGACGGACGACAACGATGGTGGAATTCTTCTTTCCAAGAAGAAGCTGGAAATTAACGAAAATTACAAAGAACTCAACGAAGCCATGGAGAACAAGGAAACGCTCTCCGTTAAGCTTACCAAGAAGGTTAATGGCGGAGTGATTGCAGCTTACAAGGAAGTTACTGGTTTTGTACCTATGTCTCAGCTCGCTGATTCGTATGTCACAGAAGAGAATGTCGATGATTTCATCGGTCAGACTGTTGACATCAAGGTTCTGAGAGTAGACAACAAGCGCAACAGAGCCGTATTCTCCAGAAAGGCTGTACTAGTTGAAGAGAAGCATAAGCAGGTTGCTGAAGTATGGGCAAACCTGAATGTTGGCGACATCGTAGAGGGTAAGGTTATGAGATTTACTGATTACGGTGCATTCGTTGACATCGGTGGTGTAGATGGTCTTCTGCACATTTCCGAGATTTCTTGGGGCAAGCTGAAGAACCCACAGGAAGTTCTGAACATTGGCGATATCATCAATGTTAAGATTCTGTCTCTCAACGAAGAGAAAGGCAAGATTTCCCTGGGTCTCAAGCAGACCACACCAGAACCATGGTCTCAGGTTGGAACAAAGTATCAGATTGGTGGAATCATCACTGGTAAGGTTGTTCAGATCAAAGAGTATGGTGCTTTCGTTGAACTGGAAGCAGGTCTGGACGGACTGGTTCACATCTCTGAAATCGCAAACAAGAGAGTGGAGAACGTATCCGATGAACTGAGCCTGGGTCAGGAAATCAAGGCAAAGATTATGGATATCGATTCCGACAGAAAGAGAATCAGCCTGAGCATCAAGGCAGCTCTCAACGATGAGGATGCAGAAGAAGCACAGGACGAAGAGTAATCTTTAACGTGACTCTAAGACTACCGCAGGTTTGCGGTAGTCTTTTCTTAATTTTTGGAGAGAGAATGTGAGGAGGGTTCATGAATATTCGGTTAATCGCGCTGGATTTGGACGGCACGACGATGAATAGCGAAAACCATTTGTCGAAATATAATCGACAGACATTGGAAGAGGCGGTAGCATCAGGAGTCCATGTGGTGGTGGCATCCGGTAGAGCCTTCGAATCTTTGCCGAAAGAAGTGTTACGAATTCCGGGAATCCGCTACGCGATTTCTTCGAATGGTGCACATATCACGGATCTTCAAAGTGGTGAGTACATCTATTCCAGTTATCTGGATCCGGAGACTGTGGAGCTAGCAATTAAGTTGGCCCAGAAAGAGAACCTGATGGTGGAAGCATTCTGCGATGGAAAACCTTACATTGCGGAAGCATTGTATGAAGATATTCGCGTGAACGGCAGCGTGTACCGAAATCAGGAGTACGTGCTTACCACACGGAGGCCGATTTCGGACATATACAAGTTCATGGAGGAAAACCGGAATAAGCTAGAGAACATCAATTTCTTCTTCTACGATGAGAATCGTCTCCGGGAAATGAGCTCGAAAATCCATGGGTTACCGAAGTGCAATGTGGTTTCTTCTGTTAAGAACAATATCGAAATCGGTGGACTTAATTCCAGCAAGGCGAAGGCACTTGCGGTGTTATCTGAGAAATTAGAAATTCCGAGACAGGAAATTATGAGCTTTGGAGATGCCGGTAATGACATCCCTATGATTCGTTACGCGGGATTTGGCGTGGCCATGGGAAATGCCTGGGAGGATGTGAAGCAGGCAGCGGATTATGTGGCGGAGAGCAATGATGAGGATGGCGTCGGAAAGACCATCCGGAAATATGTACTGAATCGATAAGAGCGGCGAAAGCCGCTTTTTTTTAAAAATAACTGCATTCGGCAGTTTCCTCCGATGAGACCCCAAAAAGAGATTATAAATCAGATGTTCTGGTAACAAAACCGGGTGCTCCCGTACCATTTCCCTGAAGCGGCTCCTTTCGTGAGAAAAGTGTGATACAAAAGGATATATTGACGCGAGAAAAAGGAGGCGCAGGAGGATGAAGAATAATCAACTAGGAAAATACGGCGAAATGTTGGCGGAAAGAATTGTGGCAGAAAATGGGTACCGGATTGTGGAAACTAATTTTCGGTGTAAGACCGGGGAAATTGATATTATTGCACAGCAGGGGAACTGCTATCACTTCGTGGAGGTGAAAACACGGATGGGAGATTCTTACGGACATCCGGCAGAGGCGGTGACGAAGCAGAAACAGCATCGAATCATTCAAGCGGCAAAGTGTTATTTGCACATGAAGCAGATTGCCAACGTGCAGGTGCAGTTCGATGTAATCGAAATTGAAGTGAATATGCTGATGAATTGTTTCTAGAGGTGCGGGATGATTAGTAGCGTGAATACGGCAGTATGCCAAGGCGTTGAAGGGGTTCCGGTGATGGTGGAGACGGATATCGGAAATGGTCTTCCTCAGATTAATATTGTAGGACTGGCTTCTACGGTTGTGATGGAAGCGAAGGAGCGAATCAAATCGGCGATTATCAATTCTGGCTTGGAGTACCCTCGTAGAAGAATTACGGTGAATTTGATTCCGGCTGGGATTCGGAAGAATGGAACCCATCTGGATCTTCCCATTGCAGCAGGGATTCTTGGCGCCATGGGATATGTGAACGTGGACAGAATGAAAAGTATGGGCTTTATCGGTGAACTGTCCCTGCAGGGAGACGTGTACCCGGTGGATGGAGTGCTCCCGATGCTCCTAGGGATGTGGAAGTTCGGGATTCAGAAAGTAATCCTTCCTATTGGGAATATGGCGGAAGGAAAACTGATGGCGGAGCTATCTGGAGGCAAAATGAATTTGATTGGAGTTCGGGATCTCCGAGAATGCATGGCGGCAGTGCAGGGAAAGGAAATCCCTTCGGCCAGTGGAGTCCGTTCGATTCAAGAAGAGGCGGCGGAATTGGCGACAGAGAAAATATTGGATTTTGCGGACATCTGTGGCCAGGAAAACGCAAAACGCGCCAT
>JBNMGJ010000081.1:0-7706 GCA_050872185.1 Mogibacterium sp. | reverse complement strand
GGAATTGGCCAGAAGAGCCCGGGCTGCCGGGTTGTCATAATCTGCCCGGAACCAGACAATCTGAGGATGCAAAGATTTCCCTCCTTTGCACACGTTAATGGTAACGCTGAGGGAACTCTTAATAATTTCTTTCATCAGCCACAGGAAATAGACCGCGAACCGAAATGGGTTCACGTGAATTAGAAAATAGTAGACATCCGAATGAATGCCCTTCATGTAAAATGATTGGTAACAAACCAGTGAAATAATGGTACAGGTCAGAAGCCCATAGATAATAAACTTTCGCTCGAAAATGCCGGATAACACGAACCATCCGATTAAAAGAATTATAAGTAGCTCAAACCAGTTGCAAAGCGGTGGGCTCTGCAGCTTCTTGTTTTTTATAAAGTTCTTCATATTTTCTCCTAAAATCTTACCCCAGATTATTATACATGACTTTTTGTTTCTTTACTAGCACAATCCGACTCATTTCTATAGATTTTGACACTTTATAAACATGCGTTTACAAATTATTTTGACCCGTGTTATAATAATCTAATCGTAAGAAACAAATTAGCTTTTAAGGGGTACAATAATATTATGAAAAAGTATAAAGAAGGTCCTACCGTCACCATGTTCGTACCGTACGACTGCAACAACAGTTGTCCGTTCTGTGTGAATAAGGAGGAATACAAGAATTCATCCAGCTTCGACCTGGATCGCTGCTACCGTTCCCTGGATCTCTTAGGCCGGATTTTTCCGCACAACGATGTTGTTTTTACCGGAGGAGAACCGCTGGCTAAGCTAGATTGCCTGGAAGATTTGATTGCCCATGTGGGGGAAACTCACAATCTCTACATCAATACCACCCTTCCAACCAGCGAAGAGCAGGACATCCACAAGGTCGCCGAGGTGCTGAACCGTCACGCAGATATGATTTCTTGCGTGAACGTATCACGCCACCTGAAGCACTACGTCAAAGAGTGTTCCGATGAAATTTTCGATTTGCTCAAGGTTCGTCACCGCATCAACTGCGTTATCTTTGAGGATGCGAAGGAACCTTCCACGAAGGAAAAACTAACGAAGTTCCTGGATCGCTTCAACGGCCACGAAGTCCAGATTCGTGCCAACTACTCCAACCTGACGTTGGATAATGTATTTGAAACAGAAGGCGACGACCTGTTCGACCTGCTATGCGACATTGCAGAGTATCAGCATCCCCTGGAGAAGGAGCTTTTCCGTACCGGTTTCGTGTTCCACTACAAGGACAGCCTGGTAACCTACCACAAGACTCTGCCTTTCAGCAAGATCGATGGTAAGGTAGGCGATATTATCATTCGCCAGAGCGGTCTTATCTACGATGACTGGAACAACTACGGAAGCCCGATGGATATCAACGAACTAACACTGGTATAATTCTGGAGGTATTCCATGAAGAAAAGTGAGATTCGGCAGGAACGAATCCTGCAGTACATGAAGGACACTATTAACGGCAGAGGTTTTCCTCCTACCGTACGTGAGATTTGTGCAGATTTGGAGATTAAGTCCACATCCACCGTATTCAAGGATTTGAATACCCTGGAGGAGAAGGGACTCATTCGAAAGGATCCCAGCAAGCCTCGAGCTCTTGTCGTGGTGGGAATGGAGCGCGGGACGCCTGCACCAGAAACCATGCCGGAAATCGACGCCACCAACATCACACTGGTTCCAATCATCGGTGACGTAGCGGCGGGTACACCGATTCTTTCCGAACAGAATATCGACCAGTATGTGCCCTTCCCTTCCCAGTTCCTTGGAAGCGGCAAGAATTTCATTCTGGCCGTTCATGGAAACAGTATGGTGGACATCGGCATCTGCGATAAGGATTTCATCATCGTCCGAGAAGAGCACGAAGCCCAGAACGGTGATATTGTGGTTGCCATGATTGAAGGCGATTACGAATATGAGTCCACGGTAAAAAGATTCTACCGCGAGAAAGACCACATCCGGCTCCATCCGGAGAATTCGGAAATGGAAGACATTATCGTTCCGGACTGCAAAATCGTCGGCAAGGTAGAAGGTGTCTATCGACACATCGGATAATTTAACAAAAACGCAAAGAGAGCCTCCCGGCTCTCTTTTTTTACCTATTCATAATCATTGGTCAAATGGAAGCGGTCCAGAATATAGAACACCAGACCCATGGCCATGCCCACCAGTGCGGACAAGCTCATTCCGGTCAGCTCCACGGTTCCAATCTTGATGAAGGCACCGGAAAGTCCCGTAACGAAGATAACCGATGTCATGGCAAGGTTTCTTGCCTTCGAGTAGTCTACTTTCGCATCCACCATGAGACGAATACCGGAAGCGCCAATCATACCGTACAGCAGGAAGCTGATGCCGCCCATGACCGGAGCCGGAATGGTCTCGATAAGTCCGGAAGCTTTTCCGATGAAGGACAGCAGAATGGAGAATACCGCTGCGCCACCAATCACCCACACGCTATATACTTTCGTAATCGCCATAACGCCGATGTTCTCACCGTAAGTGGTGGTCGGAACGGAACCGCATAGACCGGACAAGGTGGTGGAAAGACCATCGGAGAACAAGGTCCGATGAAGGCCCGGATCCTTCAGAAGGTCCGTACCGATAATTTCGGAGGTAACCACCTGATGGCCAATGTGTTCGGAAATCACCACCAAGGATGCCGGTACAATAATTAGAATCGCCTGCATATTGAATTTCGGCGCAGTGAAATTCGGAAGCGCCAGCCAGGATTGTGTCAGGCACGGGGTGAAATCAACGATTCCCAGGAAAAGTGCCACCACATAACCGATGATGATCGCAATCAAAATGGCAATGGCCGATGCAAATCCACGGTAGAGAACCTGCCCAATTACTGCGAAACCCAGGGTTACCAGGAACACGATAACGTAATGGGGGTCAATTTTCGTATAGGTGTCCGTTGTAACGATTCCGCCGTTCTGCGCTGCATTCTTTGCCAGCTCCAGACCAATCAGTGCCACCACCGGGCCCATGGCTGCCGGCGGCAGTATGGCATCAATCCACTTCACACCCACGAATTTGACGATAAACGCCACAATCATGAATATGATACCCGTCACGATAAAGCCACCCAGTGCGTACTCATACCCCATATTCTTGATTACCAGCAATGCTGGGGAAATAAAGGCAAAGCTGGATCCAAGATACGCCGGAGACTTCCCCTTCGTAATGAAAATAAACAACAGCGTTCCAATTCCGTTCATCAGAAGGGCGATGGCCGGACTGATTCCCAGAATATACGGGACCAGCACCGATGCGCTGAACATGGCAAAGGTATGCTGGATACTTAGTGGAATTCCCTTCTGAAGAGGAACTCGTTCATCCACCTTAATGATTCTTCTCTCACTCATACAATCTCCTGTTTCGTTATAACCAGTAATACATTTTCGCTTCTTATTATACATGGAAAAGGACGGATTTCCTAGAAAAAAACACCGTCTTTCCCGAAAACCTCGATTGAATTAACGCTCAAATAACGGTATACTTACCATGTGTGGAACAAACTGAATCACTAAGATTTGAGGTTAATTATGAGCGAAAAGAAAGAAAAAGATCAAACAAAGTCGATTATTATCAATTCGGTAGACCGGAGCATCGACATTATGGAATATCTCTTCAAACAGAGTGGAGATACCTCCATCTCCCAGATCAGCAAGGATCTGGACATATACAAGAGCACCGTTTTCCGCACCCTCGCCACGCTGGAGAACCGAGGATATGTTATTCAGAATAAGACTACGGAGCAGTACTCCATCGGACCGAAGATGTACGCCTACAGCACCATGCCCCACAATGACATCATCGCCGAAAGCGTCCAGCCACTGTTGCAAGAGCTTAGTGACAAATACGGGGAATGTGTCACCATTGGCATTCTCGGTCAGGAAAGGGATGGCATCTACAGCAATATTCCTCTTTCCACCATCGAGTCCACCCACAACCTGGGGCTCTCTCGACGTCTTTCCAATCAGACCGAGTGCTATTGTGCCTCCCTTGGAAAATGCCTTCTGGCCTTCGGTGAGAACGTAAATCTAGAAGTCTATAAGAATGCAGATTTCACCCCGTTCACGGAGAACACCATCACCAGCTACGAAGGTCTGATTCGGGAGCTGGACAAAGTTCGAGAGCAAGGCTATGCGGTGGACGCAGAAGAGCGCGAAATCGGTCTATACTGTCTGGGCGTTCCCGTGCTGAACGGCCACGGATATGCAGTGGCCGCCCTCAGCATCTCGGGTCCTAAGTCCCGGATTCACGACGATACTTTCCAGGACAAAATCCAATTCATGAAGGACATCAGCGCACGAATCAGCCAGTCCACCTACCTGTAGGATATGGATTTCCAAGCCTTCAATTCAACGAAATACGATTATGTAAAAGAAAAACCGGATTCCCGAAGGATTCCGGCTTTTCTTCTATGAAAACACTATGCAAAAAGGATTTACGCATCTCTTCCGGCCGCAAGCATCTTCTTGTTGCCATCGTTGAATTTGCCCTTTCCATGGGATTCAAAGTAATTGCACATAGAGGATTCAAACTCTTCATAGGTAAATAGCGTCGATTCCGAAGCCAATTTTCCTAGAAGAACCAGGTTGGCATTGCTTCCTCTTCCCAGTTCGGTGGCGATATCCGTTGCCGGTACTTCCACCACACGCACATTCTCCCGATGGGATACATCCTGATCCAGAGAATTCTTGTTAATATACATTACAGCACCCTCCGGCATGGCCGCTTCATTTCTCTCAATGGAAGCTTCCACTACCGGTCCATCATTCTTCATCAGAAAGACGATATCCGGATGATCGGCATACGGTGATGCAATTTTGCTATCGCTGATGATAACATTGCACTCCGAGTATCCTCCTCTCATTTCATTTCCGTATTTACAAGTCCAGGTGCACTCCAGGTTCTTATCGGAAGCCGCCTGCATCAGCAGTTTTCCTACCGTTAGCACGCCCTGTCCGCCTAGTCCGATACAAATAATTCGTTTTACCATCTTCGTTCCCCCCTTATCTATCGATTACTTCACCCAGCTCGTACACCTTGGAAACCACATCGTCAATGTACTTCATGGAATCCGGTGCGGACATGTGCCAATTGGTCGGACACGGTACCAGTACCTCTACCAGGGAGAAGCCCTTTCCGTCCAGCTGATTCTGAATGGCTTTCCGAACCGCTTTTTTGGTCTTGTTAATATTGGCTGGGCTTGTGATAGAAGTTCTCGCCAGGTAGGCGATGTCCATGCTCTTCATCAGTTTGAACACATCCGTGTTCTCTCCGTTATCCTGGAAATTTCTTCCTGCCGGTGTGGAAGCGGTTTTCTGACCCATCATGGTAGTTGGCGCCAGCTGTCCGCCAGTCATTCCGAATACGGTGTTGTTCATTACGAACATGGTGACATTCTCATTCCGGAGTGCTGCCGAAGTGGTCTCCCCCAGACCGATGGCATAGGCACCACCGTCTCCGGCAATGGTAAGAATACATTTGTCTGGACGGACTCTTTTCATTGCAGTCAGTGCCGCACCCATTTTTCCATGCGGTGGCACGATGGCATCCACGTTCATCCAGAACTGGAACTGGTGATTGCAGCCGATATCGGAGCAGATAATCGTATCGCTGACCAAGTTCATTTCTTCCAAAACTTCTGCCAGGATACGGTTGAAAATACCATGGCCGCATCCGCCGCAGAATCTGCTTTCGTCGTAAAATAGCTCCGGTGCTTTCTTGCTAGCCATTAGTACACCTCCTCTTCGTCCTTTCCTTCGTACACTTCTTTCGCATAATTAATCACTTCATCCACGGTGTGAATTCTTGGCTCATCCACAGTCATGGCATAGGTCTTGAATTTACCCTTGGTATGAATGATGACATCTTCTCTCATCTGTCCCATCATGTTCACCTCTACGGTGACAATTCCTCTGCAGGTCTCCGGAATTTCCTCGAAAGCCTTCTCCGGCCACGGCCACAGTGTGATTGGACGAATCAGTCCCAGCTTGAAACCTGCGGCTCTCGCTCTTACTACAGCTTCCTGTGCCACTCTAGAAGAAATTCCATAGGCTACTAGAACTACATCTGCGTCAGAGACCTCAAAGCTTTCCCAGCGTTGCTCTTCTGCTGCAATTTTTCTCATCTTTGCTAGGTATTTATGATTCCACTCCTGAACCGGCTCGAAATAGGTTACATCCGTTGCCACCTTGTGATCCGCCCCCGGTTTGCAACCGTTAATGGTCCAAGCCAAATCGTCTAAATCATATTCTTTCATCTCCGGAAGAACCACCGGCTCCATCATCTGACCAATGGTTCCGTCGGACAGAAGGCATACCGGATGTCTGTACTTCTCCGCGATTTCAAATGCTTCATAAGCCAAATCGCAAGATTCCTGTACCGAATTCGGCGCCAGAACAATCAGGTGATAATCTCCGTTTCCACCGCACTTCACCGCCTGCCAGTAGTTGTCCTGTCCTGCGGAAATGAATCCGTCGCCGATTCCGAATCTTTGTACGCATCCTACAACGCAAGGAATCTCTGCCGACACCCAGTAAGCAATTCCTTCCTGGTACAGGGAGAAGCCCGGACCCGATGTGGAGGTAAAGGCCCGTGCCCCAAGACATCTCGCCGCGAAAGTCATATTGACGCTTTCAATTTCCGAAGCTCCCTGAATGAAAACGCCCCCTACTTCCTTCTGTCTCCAGGACATCCACTGAAGGATTTCGGACTGTGGCGTAATCGGGTATCCTGCGTAGAAACGACATCCGCCTCGGATGGCACCTTCCGCCATGGCTTCATTGCCTTTCATAATTCTCTTTTCCATAACCTCGTTCTCTCCTTCCAACTTACAGTATTTCAAAGACTAGATCCGGACACATGGTGTAACAACATCCACACTGAACGCATTTCTCCTGATCTACTTCCGGTACCAAATATCCCTTTGCGTTCACCTCATTGGAGATGCGGAGTGCGCCTGGTCGGCAATTCGTCACACACAGGTAACATCCTTTGCAGTGTTCCACATTCAATTTGATCTTTTCCATAATTCGCTCCTTCCTTTCTTTCCATCTCATGTGTGAAGGCATTCGCGTTTTCTCTTGCTGTTCGTTGCTTTTCTTTGTTCCACTCAATAGAACATTGTTCTATTATTTTCGCTGTCATTATAACATCCACCCTTGGCTCCGTCAACTGGATTTTTATTAATCCAACAGATCTTCTTTCGCCACCTGATCCCGCTTTCGGATGGTAAAGCCCGTGTAGGCAAATACAATAGCCACGATTGGGTTCACGATGTTCAGGAAACAGTATGGAAGGTATTCCAGCGTTGGCACATTCAAATAGGTACTCATGGCCACCGCACAGGTGGTCCATGGAATTAACGGAGATGTAATGGTTCCGAAATCCTCCAGTGTTCTCGACAAATTCTGTGGCGCCAATCCCCTTTTCTTGAACTCGTCTTTGTACATCCGGCCTGTGAGCAGAATGGAGAGATACTGTTCCCCGCATACCAGATTCACGAACACTGCGGTTAACCCCGTTGCGGTAATCAGCCCACCGGTTCCTTTTGCCACTTTGAGAATGCTTTTCGCAATGGTTCCTAGCATACCGGATTTGTGCATGATTCCGCCAAAAGTAAGTGAACATAAGATTAAAGGAACCGTCCACATCATATTCTGAAGTCCTCCCTTGGAAAGGAGCTC
>JBNMGJ010000140.1:0-4958 GCA_050872185.1 Mogibacterium sp. | reverse complement strand
TGGAAAGGTTAGAAAGTTGACGGCGCAGTGGTGAGAAAGAAGCGAGCGCCGTCAACGCCGGGTTGCAGGGACTGGAGGAAAGGCTAGAAAGTTGACGGCGCAGTGGTGAGGAAGATGCGGGCGCCGTCAACGCCGGCCAGCTGGGGCTGGTGGAAAGGTTAGAAAGTTGACGGCGCAGCGGTGGGGAAGAAGCGAGCGCCGTCAACGCGTTGGCGTAAGGAAGGGGAAAAAGGTGCGATCTTTGACGGCCGAAATGGGAGAGGTGGCGAGCGCCGTCAAAGCGGTGGCGTATGAAAGGGGGGGAGATGAGGACTTTGACGGCCGTGGATGACCTAAAAGAAAAATCTTTTTACCGAATTTATAAATTCGTAGAATCCGCACGCATAATCTACGCATCAAATCAAGTATGTACTGAAGGGGAATTTTGTCTGTGGCATAATGGGCTGGGAGAAGCAAATTGAGAAACAAAGGAGTCACAGATGGTAGATTACACGTTCAATTACATGAAGAAAGAGCTAGAAGAGCAGAAAAATCTTCTTAAGAAGTACAGAAAGGCGCGAGGGCGACTGGAGAAGTATCAGGGAAAATATTTGAATGTGAGCATTAAGAAGGGAAAACCTTATTATTATGAGCGAAGAAACGGTCGATCGGATGCGTATCTGGGCGGGGATGAGAATCCTATAGTTCAGCGAATTCGGGAGCTGAGATTCTGTGAGGAGATGATGAAATGTCTGGAAAGCAATATTGAATTGATGGAACGATTTATTGCGAATTATAAGACCGTATCGGTGGATCCGGTAAAAGAACGCCTGCCGAAGCATTATTGTCCGAATCATATTGGAATCGAAACGCACACGGAGGAACGTGATGTAGCGAAAAAAAGATACGAGGAAATGAAGGCACGCAAAGACACGATTCCAGACAGCTATCCAGAACAGTTGAACATTACAACCTTCGATGGAACGAAGGTACGAAGTCGGGCGGAGGCGCTGATATATCAACTCCTTTGGCAGGCCGGATTCTATGTGATATATGAATATCCAATAGAATACGAAAGAGGAAAGTTCATCCGTCCAGATTTCCTGCTAATCCATCCGGTGACGGGGAGAATTTTCCTGTGGGAACACTTAGGCCTCTGGTTTGATCCAGATTACCAGAATAAGTACAGAAACGATTACATTTTCAAAACCGACCTGTACAGCCGAATGGGTTTCGCACTGGGAATCAATCTGTTGACATCCTATGAGACGCAAGTTGGATTTGACATGGAATCCATTGGTTTGGATATCGAGAATCTGTATAACCGAAGAGAAGTGAATAGCTTGGATACTCTTGAGAAGCAGCAGAAAGAACATTTTGCAGATTCCCATCTGCTGATTGCAATTTAGCCGGTAAAAAGAAATTGTATCATGCCAAGTTGCCCGCTAAAGAAACAATTGAATCTCGATATTTTCAAATTGCGTAGCCTCATGAGAACCGATATAATAGACGAAGACGCAACTCCACAAATGGTTGAATCATAATGGTTAATAAAGGTTAATGGAAGGAAATGCAGTATGAAAGAATTGGAGAAGAGACCGGGGAATGGGTTGGCACTGGTGCCTTTCCTGTTGTTCATTGTTATTTACATGGGGGCGGGAATTATCCTGCAAGCCAAAGGGGTGGAGATGGCCTTCTATCAATTTCCGTCGGTGGTGGCCATGTCCATTGCGGTAATCGCCGCGTTTTTCATGTTCCATAAGGCGGGAATCAACGAGAATTTCAAGGTCTTCGCAAGAGGCGCCGCCAGTGAAGATGTGGTGACCATGCTGATGATTTACCTGCTTGCCGGCGGATTCTCGGCGGTGGCCGGCGCCATGGGCGGCATTGAGGCCACGGTGAATCTGGGCGTGTCGGTGATTCCGGTACATCTGCTGACTGCGGGAATATTTGTGATTTCGGCTTTCATGGCTACCGCCACGGGAACCTCCATGGGAACGGTGGGGGCGATTGTGCCCATTGCCATCGGATTCGTGGACAAAGCTGGTCTCAGCATGCCTCTGGTGATGGCGGCCTGCATGTCCGGCGCCATGTTCGGGGACAACCTGTCCATGATTTCCGATACCACCATTGCAGCCACAAGGACCCAGGGGGTAGAGCTGAAGGACAAGTTCCGCACCAACTTCTGGTGTGCGTTCCCTGCGGCGGTGATTGCCTTGGTGCTTTTGGTCATCGTCGGCAGACCGGAACATGTGGTGGTGCTGGAGTTCGGAAACTACGAACTAATTAACGTGTTTCCGTACCTACTGGTGCTGGTGTTAGCCCTTCTGGGGATGAACGTATTCCTGGTGCTTCTCATCGGAATTCTTTCCGCCGGAATCATCGGCATTGTGTATGGTGATTTTACCCCGGTGGGATTTGCAACGGAGGTGTGGAAGGGATACCAGAGTATGATTGAGGTGTTCCTGCTGTCCATGTTCGGTGGTGGATTGGCGGAACTGACGGCCCACTACGGTGGACTCCAGTGGATGATTGAGAAGCTTAGCGGAATCTGCAAGGGGAAGAAGTCTGCCCAAGGGGCTCTTTGTGTGCTGGCGGGACTAACGGATATGGCCACCGCCAACAACACCGTGGCCATCATTGTGGACGGCAACATGGCGCGCTCGATCAGCGAGAAATACCGGATTGACCCGAGAAAGACCGCATCAATTCTGGATTCTTTTACCTGTATATTCCAGGGCATGATTCCGTACGGTGCGCAATTCTTGCTGGTGGCGTCATTGACGAAGGGGCGGGTCAGCCCGCTGGATATTATTCCGCTGTTCTGGTATTTGTTCCTGCTGGGAGTCTTTACGGTGTTGTCCTTCCTGATTCCGTGGTACGAGAAGCTGACCCTTCCGGGAACCTGGGACTGGGAAGAACAGAAAGTGCGGAAATATTAATTGAGCAAAGAAGGGATATCATTGAAGAATCGAAATCAAATTATCGTTCGCGCCAGCATTGTTGGGATTGTGACAAATGTACTGCTGGCGGCATTTAAAGCGTTGGTGGGGACTATTTCCCACTCCATCGCCATCACTATGGATGCGGTGAATAACTTAAGCGACGCCCTGTCCTCCCTGATTACCATTATCGGGACCCATCTGGCGGCCAAGCCGGCGGATCGGGAGCACCCCATGGGACACGGACGGATTGAGTATTTGAGCGCTACGGTGATTGCGCTGATTGTGCTTTATGCCGGAACTACGGCCCTGATGGAGTCGGTGCGCCGCATCCTCCATCCGGTGACGCCGGACTATTCCAAAGTGACGCTGCTCATTGTCGCCGTAGCGGTGGTGACGAAAATCATCCTGGGGCACTGGACGAAGAAACAGGGAACCCTGGCGAATTCTGAATCTCTGGTGAATTCCGGCGCAGACGCCACCCTGGACGCGGTAATCAGTGGTTCTACTCTGGTGGCCGCCATCCTCTACCTGACCACCGGCATTCGGCTGGAAGCCTGGCTGGGCACCATCATCGCCGCCGTGATTATCAAAGCGGGAATTGACATGCTTCGGGAGACTTTGAGCGAAATCCTGGGAGAACGGGTGGATAAGCCCTTGGCCCAGAAGGTAAAAATAGCCATTTGCCGCAATCCCAAGGTGACCGGGGCTTATGACCTGGTGCTTCATGCCTACGGGCCGGATCAGTATCAGGGTTCGGTTCACATCGCTATTCCAGACACCATGACCGCCATCGAGATTGACCATCTGGAACGGCGGATTTACAACACCGTCTACGAAGAGACCGGGGTGATGCTGACGGGAATCGGAATCTACGCCATCAATACCACGGATCCCAACATTGCCATGATGCAGAAGAAAGTCACGGATATCGTCATGGCGGTTCCCCACGTGCTGCAGCTCCACGGCTTCTTCTACGACCGGGGAAGCGAAACCATGAGCTTTGACGTGGTGGTCAGCTTTGACGCGAAAGACCGAGAGGAAACGGTGGAGACCGTGCGGCGCAATGTATTGCGGGAGATTCCGGGACTACACCTCACCGTGAAGATGGATCCGGATATGAGTGATTAGATGTTAAGAGGGCTCGCACCCGATGGGCGCGAACCCTCTTCTTTAGCTTACATTATTATATGTATTTATGTGTATAGTAATCACATTTTTATGATATATTGCGAGAAATCGAAATGCAAACACAATCATCCAATTCCCCACCAATTATTAAGAATTTATTAAGATTGCCCCCATTCTATTGAGATAAAATCAAAGATAGGATAACATGACATAGAACGAAGCCAATCGATTATAGTTGGCACAAGTTAAGCGATAGAAAGGAAAGAGTTATGTCTCATATGATTGAACTTCATGACGTCTCGAAATTCTATACCGGTAAAGACACGGTGAGCACCGGTTTCTCCAAGGTGAATCTGAACCTGGACATGGGGGAATTCGTGGCCATCACCGGTGAGAGCGGCAGCGGTAAGTCGACCCTCCTCAACGTAATTTCCGGATTGGACAGTTACGAAGAAGGGGAACTGTTCATTGCCGGGGAGGACACTAGCGGTTACCGGACAGAGGATTACGAACGCTATCGAAAGAAATATATCGGAAACATTTTCCAGGATTTCAATCTGGTGGGAAGTTACACAGTCTATCAGAACGTGGAGCTTTCCATGATGCTGGCGGGAATTCCAAAGGAGGAGCACAAGGGGAAAATCCAGGAATACATCGACCTGGTGGGAATGAGTGAGTACACCAAGACCAAAGCCTCCAAGCTTTCCGGCGGCCAGAAGCAGCGGGTGGCCATTGCCCGGGCCATGGTCATGAAGCCCAGCCTGCTGCTGGCCGACGAGCCCACCTCCGCCCTGGACCCGGAAATGGTGGGCGAGGTGCTGAACGTCATGCAGGCCCTGGCCAAGGAGGGCATGACCATGCTGGTGGTCACCCACGAAATGGCCTTCGCCCGGGATGTCAGTTCCC
>JBNMGJ010000090.1:0-6948 GCA_050872185.1 Mogibacterium sp. | reverse complement strand
TGTGGAGACATCATGAAGATGTATCTTAAGATTGAGAATGATATTATTGTAGACTGCAAGTTCAAGACTTTCGGATGCGGATCTGCCATTGCAACCAGTTCCATGGCCACTGAATTGATTAAGGGAAAGACTGTACAGGAAGCACTGGAGCTTTCCAATAAGGCTGTTGTAGAAGCTCTGGATGGACTTCCAGCACGGAAGATTCACTGCTCTGTTCTGGCAGAAGAAGCTATCAAATCGGCTCTTGTTGACTACTACAACAAGAAGGGGATGGAGCTTCCGCCGGAAATCAAGGACTTCAAGCCACACGAAGACTAAGTCGGAAATTGAAGAATACACGCTCAGGCTGCTCCCGAAGTGGGGCAGCCTGTACTTTTAGCAGAAAGCACTTCCGCCTTAAGACACCTTTAATTGGAGAGTGATTTTTTGGAGCCGGTATTTCTATATAGGCAACACATAGGGGAGACGGGCTGTGCTATAATATATGTGATTTTGAAGAAGAAGAGGTGCAGTTATGGCAGAGAAACGGATTATGAAATTGGCGACACGGGGTAAGCGGTTCGCGGCTGGGCTGATTGACTGGGTTCCCCTGATGCTGGTGAACCTGGCACTGATTGGATGGGGAATCAGCTTAATTGCCAGCGGAATTAGCAGCCTGATGAGCAGCTATACCATGAGCGATGGGTATTACAGTGAGCCTTATGTACATGGCAGTGGAAGTGTATTTTCCTTTACGTATTTTGTTCTGCTGCTGATTTATGTGGGGGCAGAGATTTACTTTATGACGCGGTCTCAGACTATCGGAAAGGCTATCTTGGGGCTTCAAGTAGTGGATGCCAAGACCGGTCGTCCCATTGGATTTGCGAAGATGCTTCTCCGGGAGGTTATTGTGAAGAAGGCGTCCTCCGCTATTTTCTACCTGGGATATATCTGGATTCTGATTGATAAGTATAACCGGAGTTGGCATGACAAGATTCTGGACACTTACGTTATTGATCGGAGACCGGAGAAAACCCACGTGGAATACGTGGCTACAGAAGCGCCAGCTCCTCAGACGGATTCTCAGGCGGAAACGGCTAAATCGGAGAATCTAGAGACTCCAGAGAATCCGGTTCACGAAGTGAAGGCGAATGTACCGATTCATCCGTTTGAAGTATCGGATGAGGTAACGAGTGAAGTAACGAAAACAGATTCAGAGGAACAAGCGGTTGAAATATCGGAAACTTCTGAAACGGAAGACGGATTCGAAAGTTTTGAGGTCATCAATACGGAGGAACGGGAAATTCCTTCGGTGGACGCAACAGAACTGGGAACTTCGGAAAACCCAGAAAAAATGAATCCAAGAGCGCAGCTCCTTCAGAATCTGGAAAAGAATTCCGATGGAGAATAGCTTCGGAGAATTGAATCAAAAAAGAGACACGGAAACACATTTTACTTCTACACAAGAGGGCCAAAAAGTGCTATAATCTACTAGGTTTAATTAGAGGAGGTAATATGAAGACAGTACTCAGAGGTGGAAAACTTTATAAAAGCGGAGCACTGGTGGATAACGTATCTCTTGAAGTTGAAGATTTAACCGTTATGAATGATGATACAAAGAGAGTTATCGAACTCGATAACTCTTTTATTTTACCATCTTTCTGTGATGTGCATGTTCACTTCAGGGAACCGGGCTTTGGATATAAGGAAACGATTCGTCAGGGAAGCATGGCGGCGGCGAGAGGTGGATACACCGCAGTGGGAACCATGCCGAACCTGAAGCCGGCACCCCACGATGTGGACTCCCTGAAGGTGCAGCAGGATATTATTGACCAGGATGCGGTGATTTCGGTTCTTCCATACGGAACGATTACGGAGAATCAGTCGGGAACCGGAAGGCTGTCCGACATGGAGGAAATGGCAGAGTCTGTCATCGCCTTCTCGGACGATGGAAAAGGCGTTCAGGATGATGGCCTGATGAGAGAGGCCATGAATGTGGCAAAGAGCCTGGGCAAACTTATTGTGGCTCACTGTGAAGATGAATCCCTTCTTCGGGAAGGAAAGGTTCGGGAAAGCGAATGGAAGCAGATTGAACGGGATTTGAAGTTGGCAGATGAGACGGGCTGCGGCTATCACGTGTGCCACATTTCCTGCAAGGAAAGTGTGGAGGTTATCCGGGATGCGAAGAAGAGCGGCGTGGATGTTACCTGTGAGACGGCTCCTCACTATCTGGTGCTGAACCTGGATGATGTGAAGCGAGGCATCGCAGCAGATCCGTCCCATGGTGGTCGGTTCAAGATGAATCCGCCAATCAAAGAAGCAGCGGATCAGGAAGCCCTGATTCAGGGTGCATTGGACGGAACGGTGGATATGGTTGCAACGGATCATGCACCCCACAGTGCAGAGGAGAAGTCCAGAGGATTTGAGAAGAGTCTGAACGGAATTACGGGCCTGGAGTGCGCTTTTCCGGTGCTGTACACGAAGTTGGTTCGACCGGGGGTGATGACGCTCGAAAGACTTCTTGAGATGATGTCCTATGCCCCAAGAGAGCGGTTCGGAATTAGCGAGAAGAACAGTTATGCGATAATGGATCTGACGAATCCATACACTATAGATAGCAGAAACTTCCTTTCAATGGGGAAATGCACTCCGTTTGACGGATGGGAAGTATATGGCAAGACGCTTTGGACCTTGAAGGAAGGTCAGATCGTCTACAAAGCATAGAAGGTGAGGTGCCCGGAATGAAAAGAATAAAGAGCAGAATTCTGGAGAACCGGAAACTGGCAGAGGGAATTTACAAGATGACGCTAGAAACAGCGGAGAATGATTTCAACGCACCGGGACAGTTTGCCATGATTGAGGTACCGGAGAAATTCCTGAGAAGACCGATTTCCGTAAGCTCCTATGATGAGAAGAAATACGTGCTGATTTACAAAGTGGTGGGAGACGGAACGGAGAAGCTGAGCCGTATGGAACCGGGACAGGAAGTAGAATCCCTGACCGGCCTGGGAAATGGTTACGACGTGGAAGCCATTCCGGATGGTGCCACATTAATCGGTGGAGGGATTGGAATTCCGCCGATGCTGGGACTGGCGAAGGCCCTTAAGAAAGCCGGAAAATCTTGTAAGGTGATTCTTGGTTTTAACACCGCAGACGAAATGTTCTTAGTGGAAGATTTCGGAGAATTCACAGAGGACGTTACAATCGTTACGGCAGATGGTTCCTATGGGCAGAAAGGATTTGTCACGGATGCCTTCGATACGCTGGATTACGCCTGCGCTTGCGGTCCTCTTAAGATGCTGGAAGCCCTGGACGGAAAAGTTCGAGAGGGACAGTTCAGCTTGGAAGCACGGATGGGTTGCGGCTTCGGCGCTTGCATGGGATGTTCCATTCACACGAAGGAGGGTTTCAGGAGAGTCTGCAAGGAAGGACCGGTATTCAACAAGGAGGTGCTGGAATGGGAAACACTGTAGATACAAGGGTAAAACTATGTGGCGTAACGCTGGATAATCCGGTGATGCCAGCCAGTGGAACCTTCGGATACGGTCAGGAATACAAAGATATTTTCAATCTGAACAAACTGGGAGCCCTGGTGACGAAGAGCATTACCCTAGAACCGAGATACGGAAATGAACTTCCGAGAATTGCGGAGTGTACCAGCGGTATGCTGAATTCCATTGGCCTTCAGAATCCGGGACTGAAACATTTCCAGGAAGTGGATCTTCCAGCCCTTCGGGAAATCTATCAGGGACCGATTGTGGCCAACATCAGTGGATTTAGCGTGGAAGAATACCGGAAAGTGGCTGCGGCAGTAGATAAAGAAGACCAGGTAAAGATTCTGGAAATCAACATCAGCTGCCCGAACGTGGACCATGGCGGGTCTGCCTTCGGAGCGGATGCAAAGCTCTCAGAGCAAATTACGAAGGCTGTTCGGGATGTGACCCAAAAGCCGATTTTCATGAAGCTGACACCCAATGTGTTAGACATTACGGAAATTGCAAAAGCCTGCGAAGCCGGTGGTGCGAATGGTATTAGTCTGATTAACAATTTCAAGGCTATGAGAATTGACCTTCGGACAAGAAGTACCATCACATCCAAGAAATACGCAGGGCTTTCGGGACCGGCGATTCGGCCGATCGCTATGCGCATGGTGAATGAGGTGTATCATGCCTGCAATCTGCCGATTATCGGAATTGGCGGAATCTCTTGTGCTGACGATGTGCTGGAGATGATTATGGCAGGTGCCACCGCCATCGAGATTGGATCGGCCAATTTGACTAATCCGTGGGCGTGCCCGGATGCTATTGATGCGCTTCCGGAGAGCATGGAAAAATATGGAATCAAGAATTTAGATGAGATTAGAGGAGTGGTATAGAAATGACACCGACAATTATGATTGCACTGGATTTTCCGACGGGTCAGAAGGCACTGGAATTCCTGGACCAGTTCAAGGAACCGGTATATGTGAAAGTGGGAATGGAGCTTTACTACAGCGAAGGTCCATCTATTATTGAAGAAATCAAGAAGAGAGGACACAAGATTTTCTTGGATCTAAAGCTCCACGATATTCCGAATACGGTGAAGAGCGCCATGAAGGTGCTTGCCAAACTTGGAGTAGATGTGACAAATGTCCACGCGGCAGGCGGAATCAAGATGATGCAGGCGGCAAAAGAAGGTCTGGAAGAGGGTGCCAGAGAACGTGGTCAAGACGAAGTTCCAATGCTGATTGCAGTGACCCAGCTGACATCCACCGACGAAGAAATGATGCATGACGAGCTTCTGGTGAACGGAAAGATGGAAAATGTAGTGGCTCACTATGCGGCGAATGCCCGAAAGGCGGGCCTGGACGGAGTGGTATGCTCTGCCTGGGAATCACCAATGATTCACGAAGGGGTTGCAGCGGATTTCAAAACGATTACCCCGGGCATTCGCCTGGCAGGGGATGCCAAAGGGGACCAGAGCCGCGTGGCAACACCGGCGAAGGCCAAAGCCCTGGGATCCGATTACTTGGTAATCGGCAGAAGTATCACGAAGGCGGCAGACCCTGTCGCTGCATATAGAAGATGTATGGAGGAGATGGAAAATGAGTAAGGAAATTGCAAAAGGACTTCTGAAGATTCAGGCGGTATTCTTAAGACCGAACGAACCTTTCACCTGGGCGAGCGGAATCAAGAGCCCAATCTACTGTGACAACAGACTCATCCTCACCGCACCGGATGTCCGGGATGTAGTGGAGAACGAGATGGCGAGAGTGGTTAAGGAGAAATTCCCAGAATGCGAGAAGCTGATGGGAACCAGCACGGCAGGAATCGCCCATGCAGCGATTGCAGCGCACATCCTGGGAATGCCGATGGGATACGTAAGAGGAAGTGCGAAAACCCACGGAAGAAACAACCGAATTGAAGGAAAGCTGGAGAAGGGAGATAAGGTCGTTGTTATCGAGGACCTGATTTCCACCGGCGGCTCCTCCATAGAAGTGGTGGAGGCCTTGAGAGAAGCCGGCGCAGACGTGCTGGGCGTTATCAGTATTTTTACCTACAACACAAAGAAAGCCGATGAGAAGTTCGCCGCTGCCAACGTGGAGAAGTATAGCCTCTGCAGCGTAGAGACGATGATTGACACTGCAATCGAAGAAGGTTATATCCAGGCAAATGAAGGAGAGGGAATTATTTCATGGCTAAGAGAGATCTAATCAATATTACTGATTTAACCCAGGAGGAAGTAATTGAAATTCTGGACCTGGCAGATGATATGGTGGCGCATCCGGAGGAATATTACGAGGAATGCGCGCATAAGAAAATCGCAACGCTGTTCTATGAACCGAGCACACGTACTAGACTGAGCTTTGAGACGGCAATGCTGGAACTGGGTGGTAATGTGATTGGGTTCTCTTCTGCAAGTTCTAGCTCGGCTTCTAAGGGCGAGAGTGTCAGCGATACCGCAAACGTTATCGAGTGTTATGCCGATATCATCGCCATGAGACACCCGAAGGAAGGTGCGGCACTGGTGGCAGCTCATGCCTGCGATATTCCAGTTATCAATGCGGGAGATGGCGGCCATTTCCATCCGACCCAGACACTGGCAGACCTCTTTACGATTCGGAAGGAATTCGGAAGAATTGACAATATTAAAATCGGATTCTGCGGCGATCTTAAGTTCGGACGGACGGTGCATTCTCTGATTGAAGCGCTGCTCCGTTTCCAGGGAGTGGAAATTGTGCTGATTTCCCCGGAAGAACTGAAGCTTCCGAGATATAACAAGGAAAGCATGACGGAAGCCGGTATAAAGTGGTCGGAGACCACCAGTCTGGAGGATGCGATTCCAGAGCTGGATGTGCTGTACATGACGAGAGTTCAGCAGGAACGTTTCTTCAACGAAGAAGATTACATCCGATTGCGGGATACCTATGTACTGGACAAGAGCAAAATGAAGCTGGCCAAGGAAAAGATGATTGTTATGCATCCGCTGCCTCGTATTAATGAAATTTCTGTCGAGGTGGACAAAGATCCAAGAGCGGTTTATTTCAAGCAGGTTCGCAACGGAAAGGATGTCCGTAAAGCATTGATTGCCACACTGCTGAGATGGAAGGAGGAAGCGTAATGAATATTGATGGCGTAAGCACAGGTATTGTCCTGGACCATATTCAGGCGGGAAAATCTCTTCTGATCTATCAACTCTTAGAACTGGAGAAACTGGATTGTGCAGTAGCGGTGATTCAGAATGCCCGAAGCGGAAAGTACGGGAAGAAGGATATCATCAAGATCGATCAGTTGATTGACCTGGATTTCAACATCTTGGGATATGTAGATCCGAACATCACGGTGAATATCGTGAAGGATGGGAAGATGGTGGACAAGAAGCACATGGCTCTTCCAGAGAAGCTGGTGAATGTTATTCAGTGCAAGAATCCTCGTTGCATCACTTCTATCGAACGCGGCATTCCGCAGCGGTTCCGTCTGGCGGATCCGG
>JBNMGJ010000130.1:0-5311 GCA_050872185.1 Mogibacterium sp. | reverse complement strand
GTCATCAAGGCGGTACAGAGTGTGGTAGATATACCGCTTCAGTTGGATTCTATAGATCCTGCGGTTCTTCGAGCGGGCCTTCGGGTGGTGAACGGACGACCGATTATCAACTCGGTGAACGGCGAGCGAGAGCGGCTGGATAGTGTGTTCCCTCTGGTACGGGAGTACGGAACTGCGGTGCTTGGACTTACCATGGACCAGGAGGGAATTCCGGAGAACGCAGAGGGACGCATCCAGGTGGCGGAGAAGATTCTCGCAGAGGCCGATGAGTATGGCGTGGACCGAGAGGATGTAATCATCGACTGTCTGACGCTGACGGTGTCGGCCCAGCAGGAGCAGGCCAAGGAGACCCTTCAAGCGGTTCGCCGGATTCACGATGAATTTGGCCCTCATTGTGCTCTGGGTGTTAGTAATATTTCCTACGGTCTGCCGATGCGAAAGTACGTAAATTCCAGCTTTTTGACCCTGGCGATGAATTCCGGCCTAGATTTCCCCATTGTGAACATCAATGAGAAATCCATTCGCGATGCGGTGGCGGCCTTTAAAGTATTGAGTGGAATAGATGAAGACAGTGCGGAATACATCCGAATCTATGGGCCGGAGGAAGCGGAACAGAGTCGTAAGGAGGAGAAGGAAGAAAAGAAATTTACCGGGAAAAAGCCGGAGAAAAGGAATCCTTCGGCGGAAGTAGGAACGACTAAAGAAGATCCCCTTCAGGCTGCAGTCATCAAGGGGCTGGAGAAGGAAACTCAAGAAATTACGAAGGAACTTCTTCAGAAAGAAGAGGTCATGAGCATCATCAGCCGTCAGATTATTCCGGCGCTGGACAAGGTGGGTGAGCTGTATGAAAGGGGAGAGTTCTTTCTTCCACAGCTTCTGAATGCGGCCACGGCAGCTTGCGCAGGGCTGGACCTGATTAAAGCGGAAATAGCAGTCTCTGGAGCTGGTCAAATCAGCAAAGGACGAATAATCCTGGCCACGGTAGAAGGGGACATTCACGACATCGGTAAGAACATTGTCAAAGTGGTTCTGGAGAACTACGGCTATGAAGTCCTGGACCTAGGAAGGGACGTTCCGGTGCAGACCGTGGTGAACGCAGCCATTGCGAATGATGTAAGGCTAGTAGGCCTCTCGGCGCTGATGACTACCACCGTACCTGCCATGAAGTCCACCATCGAAGCCCTTCGAGAGGCGGGGCACTCTTGTAAAATTATGGTGGGCGGTGCAGTAATGACTCCGGAATATGCCAAGGAAATCGGTGCGGACTACTATTCCAAAGACGCCCAGAGCGCTGTAGCCATTGCAAAGGAGGTTCTGGGATAGATGGTAAAAGAAAGTTTCTAAAGAAGAACACCTCCGGGGGGCATCCTGTCAATTCTTAGATAATCATAGAGTTTTCCTATGGAGCGTGGTATAATATTTAGACTTGATTTGAAATATAACGTATGAAATAGGAGATAATAGTATGAAGAAGATTGGCGTACTGGGAGCCGGAACCATTGGAATGTCTCTGGCGAGAATGCTTTACAACAGTGGTCACGATGTACTGGTGTGGTCTGCTGTGGAAGCGGAATTGGTAGCTTGTGAGACTACTCGAAGACATAAGAACCTGCCGGGCATGGTGATTCCGGACGGAGTTCGTTTCACCCGAAGCTTGGAGGAAGTCTGCAAGGAGAAGGACGTATTGATGTTCGCAATTCCGTCGGTATTCATCCGTTCCACCGCAGCGAATGCTCGGGAGTTCATTCCGGATGGACAGATTATCGCAGATGTGGGCAAGGGAATCGAGGAGAACACATTCCTCACCATGTCCCAGATTCTGGAAGATGAGCTGAACAAAGACGGAAAACATGGGAATGTCAAGGTGGTAGCCCTTTCCGGACCGACTCATGCGGAGGAAATCGCACTGGATATGCCAACGACAATCGTTGCGGCTTGTGAGGATATGACCGCAGCAGAGTACGTGCAGGACGTGTTCACCAATACCTGCATGCGGGTCTATACCAATGCGGATGTTATCGGCGTGGAGCTCTGCGGAGCTATGAAGAATGTCATCGCTTTGGCCTGCGGTATTGCTAACGGCATCGGCTGCGGGGACAATGCCAAGGCGGCACTGATTACAAGAGGTATGGCGGAGATTTCCAGACTGGGTATGAAGATGGGCTGCATGGAGCAGACCTTTACCGGTCTTGCGGGAATTGGAGACTTGATTGTTACCGCCACCAGTATGCACAGCCGAAACAATCGCTGCGGCAACCTGATTGGTCAGGGAAAGTCCGTGGAGGAAGCGGTGAAGGAAGTGGGCCAGGTGGTAGAAGGCCTGAATGCACTTCCGGCGGCCATGGAGCTGGCGGAGAAGTATGACGTGGAGATGCCGATTACCATGGCACTGAACAGCATCGTCAACGAAGGTGCCAGCCCGATTGACGTAGTAGAGAAGCTGATGGGCCGCGCCAAGAAGTCGGAGATTTCCGAAGACGCTTTGACTCAGTTCTTTGAGAAGAAGAAAGCGGAACGGAACGCCTAGAATTTGAAGAATGTAGATTGAAATCGCTTGAACCTGCGGGTCCGAGCGATTTCCTTGTTTTCTATGCAGCAAAGGAGCCAAGAAATGTGTACAGCAGCAACATATAAGACAAAAGATTTCTATTTCGGTCGCACATTGGATTACGAGTTTTCCTATGGAGATCAGATTACGGTGATGCCGAGAAATTATCCGGTGGATTTCCGTTACATGGGGAAGATGGATCACCATTATGCCATGATTGGAATGGCACATGTGTATGAGAATTATCCCCTCTATTACGATGCGGTGAACGAGAAAGGTCTCGGCATGGCCGGATTGAACTTCGTGGGAAACGCACATTATTTTAGCCCGGAAGAAGGAAAGGAGAACGTGGCTCAGTTTGAATTCATTCCGTGGATTCTCAGCCAGTGTGCAACGGTTCAAGAGGCTCGTGAGAAATTGGACGTCATGAACCTCACGGATACACCGTATAACGAAAAATTCCCATGCGCATCTCTCCACTGGATTATTTCGGATCGGAGGGAATCCATCGTGGTGGAAAGCATGAAAGACGGAATGCACATTCACGCGAATCCGGTGGGCGTGCTGACCAACAATCCGCCATTTGATATCCAGATGTTCCTCTTGAATAACTATATGAATCTGTCGCCAAAGCAACCGGAGGACCGATTCGCAGAAGGTGTGGATCTGGTGCAGTATAGCCGTGGAATGGGTGCCATGGGGCTTCCGGGAGATCTTTCTTCTGCATCTCGGTTTGCGAAAGTCGCCTATACCAAGGTGAATTCCCAGTCCGGCGACGATGAGCTCTCCAGCGTCAGCCAGTTCTTCCACATTCTGGGATCCGTGGATCAGCAGAGAGGCTGCTGCGAGGTAGCGGAAGGAAAGTACGAAATCACCCTGTACACTTCCTGTTGCAACACGGATAAAGGAATCTATTACTACACGACTTACGATAATCATCAGATATCCGCAGTGGACATGCACCGTACGAATCTGGACGGAAGAGAACTGAGTTGCTTCACCCCAATCACGGAAGAGCAGGTGAGGTTCCAGAATTAAATGAAAATCTATCCTTCGTCTTCAGAATGACCTTCACGGAACATTTTGCGGGACGAAGGATTTTTTTACCCAATTACGAATATTATTGGGTAAAAAAACGGACATTTGCACTTTCGCTCCCGAATAATGGGGGACAGGCCTTTCTATGCCGTGCTATAATCGTGCCAATAAAGGAAAGAAAGGAGAACTGTCATGGCAAAGACATATATCACATTGACGGGGACGAGACATTATCACGGGAAGGAATTCCTGAAGAAAGGAATGAAGCTTCGACTGGAGAAGGAGCCGGACAACGAGTTCGATAAGGAAGCCATTCAGATTTCCCTGAAAGGACTGGGGAAAATCGGGTACGTAGCCAACAGTCCATACACGGTCATTGGTGAAACCATCAGCGCGGGTCGCCTCTACGACAAGATGGGAGACACGGCTTATGCAAAGGTGGTTCTGGTGACACCGAACGGTACCATTTGCAAAGTGTGCAAGAAGAGCTTGAAGGGGGAGGAGTAGAGACGATGAACAGAGACGAGATTATTGCAGCCGGTTTGGCTTTCGTGATTACATTATATCTTCGGCAAAGGAGGAGAAGAAATGGATAAGTATTGCGTCGTGGCAGCGGTTCTGGGGTTCGTTATTACCTATAACCTGAGCAAAAGACACCATCAAGAGGATGAAGACGAGGAAGAGGAAGATGAAGACAGATAAGAGAATTAAGGGCTGCCCAAACTCAAACTGTGAGGAACATCGGAATAGGGGAAAATACAAGCCAACAGACCGATATTGCAAGCTTTGTGGGACGCCACTTGTTTTTGTATGTAGCAGATGTTATGCGGAAATTCCTGACGAAGGGATTGACCATAGAAAATGCAAGAGATGCGAGGAACATTTGGATATGCAAAAGAAGAAAATTAAAGATGGAGCAAAAGGACTTGCTGAAATTGGGCGTGATGTGGTCCCCGATATACTGAATGTAAAAATTGCCAAGGATGTTGCAGTAAAAGCAGGGGAGAAAGTTGCTGGAGCAGCTAGAAACATAAAGAAAATGAAATAATGATACATATTGAATGGGGGAAAGATGTTATTTTTTGTAATCTTAGTTATATCGTATGTTGTTGGCCTATTCGGATTCGCTCAGGTGTTGGGCAGTATCCAGCACGCACACGAAAGAGGAGCTGCGATGACACTTATCACAATTGTCATTAATGGAGTGATTCTTCTGGGCGCGTACATGCTAGTGTCTCATTTTTTCACAAGCGTGAAACCGCTGGTAATCGGATATGTGATTTCGTTCTTGTCATTATGGGGGAAACCAATTTATTAATGAGCGTTATTTCACTAAAGAGCAACGCTTAACACCAAGAAAGCCAAGAATGAAGAATCAAATAAGAATACGACGAATGTTCGTGGATGAATTTCCTCGCTAAGTGAGACTATGCTTAGCGAGGAAATTCACCGTTTTTGCATGTAAGGAGATTTTGTTTTGCAAGATGCATGGAATTGGAGCCCGAAAGGGAGAACAGGAGCCTAGGCGTCACGCGTTCTGTTCGGTTGACGAAGACCAGCCCCAAACGCGAATCTTAGCCCAAAATACAAATCTTTGCCAACCCGAACCCACGCTGGTTGGCGAATCTCGTCCAATAACGCAAATGTTCGCCAACCCGAACCCGAGCTGGTTGGCGAATCTCGTCCAATCACGCAAATGTTCGCCAACCCGAACCCGAGCTGGTT
>JBNMGJ010000194.1:0-3525 GCA_050872185.1 Mogibacterium sp. | reverse complement strand
TTTCAATGAACTTTTGGAGGAAACCCTTTTTTGAAGACTGCATTATTCATTGGATTCCTCAGGTAAAAGCAGTTTCCAATGAACCCACCATTGTCCGAGGGTCCAAAGCCCCCTCACTCGTCAAAGGCTTCCACCCCCGCATACAACGAAGGAACCTGAGGCGGGCGCACGTTCCGTGCGCCGCCTCAGGTTCCTTCTTCTTTCTATTCTTATATAACTATTCCAGCTCGAAAGCACTTACTGATACTTCTCTGCAGCTTTTCGAAGCAACTCTGCCCGATCCGTATCCTCCCAGCGAACGCCTAGCTTGGTACGGCCGAAGTGACCATAGGCTGCCAGCTTCTGGTATTGTGGCTTCAGCAGATCCAGCGTCTGGATGATTGCTGCCGGACGCATGTCGAAATGTTCTTTTACAATTTCCACAATGGCATCGTCCGAGATGATACCAGTTCCGTAAGTGTTGACATAGACCGATACCGGCTCTGCCACGCCGATGGCGTAGGCCAGTTCAATCTCCGCTTTCCGAGCCAGTCCTGCGGCAACGATATTCTTAGCGATATATCTTGCCATGTAAGCACCGCTTCGGTCTACCTTCGTCGGATCCTTTCCGGAGAATGCACCGCCACCATGGCTGGCATATCCACCGTAGGTATCCACGATAATCTTACGACCGGTCAATCCGGAATCTCCCTTCGGACCACCGATAACGAAACGTCCCGTCGGGTTCACGAAGTACTTCGTGTTCTCGTCAATGTATTCTGCTGGCAGAATCGGCTTAACCACGTACTCTACCATATCCTTCCGGATCTGCTCCAGCGTTACATCTGGGTCATGCTGAGTGGAGATCACCACGGTATCGATACGAGCGACCTTATCATCGTCGTACTCCACGGTAACCTGGGTCTTTCCATCCGGACGAAGGTACGGAAGGGTTCCATTCTTCCGAACGTTCGTCAGCTGCAGTGCCAGCTGATGTGCCAGTGCAATCGGCATTGGCATCAGTTCTTCGGTCTCATCACAGGCGAAACCGAACATCATACCCTGGTCTCCGGCACCGGTCAGCGCCAGGTCCCCTTCGCTCTTTCCTTCCTTGACTTCCAGCGATTCATCCACGCCCTGTGCAATGTCTGGGGACTGCTCTTCAATGGCCACCAGAACGGCGCAGGTGTTTCCGTCAAAGCATACGTCGCTGCAATCATAGCCGATTTCTGTCACCACTCTGCGAACAATTCCCTCGATGTCAGCAGTGCAAGTGGTGGAAATCTCACCAAATACCATAACAAATCCCGTCTTTACCACGGTCTCGCAGGCAACGTGGGCGTGGGGATCTTCAGCCAGAATGGCATCCAGGATGGCATCCGAAATCTGATCGCAGACTTTATCCGGATGTCCTTCTGTAACGGATTCCGATGTGAATAATTTCTTCATCGATTTCATCTCCTTCTGTATGATACGGATGTCCGTCATGGGTCCGGACCTCCGGCGGTTTCAAAACCATCTGAAAATAAAAAACGCTCTCCATAAAGAGAGCTTCCACTCTCCTTATCTTCCAGACTCCGCTTCGCACGGAGCTGTGGGATTTGGCACCTTCAACTGTTGTTGCTGAGGTTGCCGCGAGTTCATCGGGCCCATTCCCTACCTCGCCTCTTAATAAGGATTATGCACATGCTATTATAATCATTTTCCTATATATGTCAAGAGAAATACCTCCCTTTGTTGCGACTTTATTTCCTCTTGTAGTATAATAACCAGGTATATCTATGACTAAGGTAAAAACAAATGGAAAGGAATCCTTGAATGAACCGATTCACCGTAGTGGAGGGAAAGCAGTCGTTTCTCTACAACCACTTTAAAGAATATAATTTCAGTTCTTGCATCGCTACAGACACTCGCCTGATGGGCGTAGTAGCCATGAAGATTACTTGGACGGCAAAGAAATCCCGGTTCCGGCTCTGTCAGATTATCCATCTGGATTTCTCGGAATACGGCATCGACGATTACATGGAGTATTTTAGTGCGCCGGCCTATCGCAACTTCAGCCCGATTCCATCTGCCAGCGAACTCAAAAGCCAATGGGAACGGGTATCCGGGAGTCTGGGCGGAAAAGAAATCGAAATCTCTCTGGGCGCAGCAGTTCAGCTGATTGAAGGGGCGCTTCGTACTAATGAGAAGTACTACCGTTACCACGAAGAGGATGTGCGGGATTTCCGAGAACACACCATCCAGCGCATCCATCTGATGCTGGAGGCGGCACGGGAAGACGCTTCCTATTCTGCCTGCAGTCTATCATCTGCCACGAAGGCGGTCTGCCTGCCTTCCCTTACCCCATCGGAAACCATCAATTACTTCCTCATGCGCATGTGCGATATGGACTATTCTGTGGCCTCCGCTTTATCCAATCTGACGACGGAAGAACTTTCTCATATTGACGGATGGAAGTATCACATGATGACGCTGATTCACAATCAGATTCGCAAAGCCGATGGGGAAAACACCTATCATTGCACCACGCTAACCCAGGATGACCGAGGATATCTCTATGCCAGAATTACCCTCTCCCTGGATTTCACCGGTGGTCGCAAGGCATCGAGAATTTCCGACATCCGTTGCAACTGCTTCCAGCGGATTTCTGAAGCGGAGATGGCCATGCACATGAAGCATCCGGAATACATCACGGTCTACCAGATTAACTGCGATATCGAGGACTTGGACCTGGATCTGTCTCCGATGGTCTTTGGTTCCCAGATGTCTGCAGTTCCCAACGGGATTCTCTACCTTCGGTATAACGAAAGCAACGCTCACGTGAATTCCAACAACTACTTCATGAACAACGACGTGTACGGAGCCTATTTGATTACACCCCAAGGGCAGCTGGTCCTCATGAGTCCGGAAATCATGAAAATCTCCACCATGGAATTGGACCTGGCCTCCCATTACTTCATGAATGAACTGGAACTGTCCGGACGATACAAATTCGACACCCAGGTATTCCAGACTTTCTGCGAGCTTCCAGGAACTCGCTTTGAAGACATTCTTCAGTAGATAGACCGAAATCGGCAGCCTCGGGATGACCTTTTCAACACCGTTGAACCACGGAAATTTCAAGGCTTTGCGATTTATCCACAAAAAATCCGGAAATTGTATACAATTTCCTTCACATTGCTTTGTGGAAAAGTCATCTTCTTGAACGCTTGATTTTACAGGCTTTGAATGTTTTTTGCGATTTTGTCAAGGGAAGTTTTCCACAATTTGAAAGATATTAATCACGAATTTTCAATTTGTGATATCCCACATTTTTTACAGGAGGGTATTATGACTACAGAAAAATTTTATCAGAAGGACGTATACTGCAAGGAGCTTTCCGCAGTCGTTACAGACGTCCGCAATGACAAGGACCATTCCGTCATCACTGTGAATCGGACGATTTTCTTCCCCACCGGTGGCGGTCAGAACTGTGACATCGGTACCATCACCACAGCCGATGGAACCTGCTATTAAGTAATCGATGTCCATGAGGACAAGAAC
>JBNMGJ010000089.1:0-7155 GCA_050872185.1 Mogibacterium sp. | reverse complement strand
TCCTTAGGATATACGCTTACCTGTTTTCTTGTCTTGTCTTTTCTTTCGAACTTAACAGCTCCGTCAATCTTTGCAAATAAAGTATCGTCGCCGCCGATTCCTACGTTGTTACCAGGATGGAACTTAGTTCCTCTCTGTCTAACCAGGATGCTTCCTGCACTTACGTACTGACCAGCACCAATCTTCAGTCCAAGTCTCTTCGACTCAGAGTCACGGCCGTTCTTGGAACTTCCTACTCCTTTTTTACTTGACATTATGACACCTCCTAATCAAACTCAATTACTATGCTTCGATTGCTTCCAGAATCTCTGCCTTTGTTGCCTTGCTGCTTACTTCGATTCCCTTCTTGCTTGCGATAGCCAGAAGTTCCTCTTTCTTCATGGACATGCTCGGCTTAACATCTTCAGCCGGAGCTGCTTCTGTCTTTGCACCACCGGTTACGATATCTGTAACCTTAACCAGAGTGTAAGGCTGTCTGTGACCATTCTTCTTTCTGTAATCCTTCTTAGCCTTGTACTTGTAGATAATAACCTTGTCGTTCTTACCCTGTTCCAGTACTTCAGCCTGTACAGCACAACCCTCAACGCAAGGTGTACCAACTGTCAGAGTGTCTCCACCTACAGCCAGGACCTCGTCAAAAGTAACAGTGTCGCCTGCCTCAGCGTTGATCTTCTCGATCTTGAATACATCGTCCTTCTGAACTCTGTACTGCTTTCCGCCTGTTTTAATAATTGCATACATAATATTCTTCCTCCTCTATCCAGACTCGCCGGGAACGGGTGCAAATGCTTATAACCCTACCCGTGCGGCTAACTTCTGAATGTTATCATGAATATCATCCAATGTCAATACATTTGAGGAAATTAATCTTCAATAACCACGCCGTCTTCGTCTACGCGGATTTCGTCTTCGCCCTCATCTGAAGCAGTTTCCGGTTTCAGCTGCTCCATCACCTTGCGGCGAATTTCTTCCAGCACATTCGGATTATTCTGAAGATACTCTTTCACGTTCTCACGACCCTGTCCAATGCGCTCTCCGTTGTAACTGTACCAGGGACCAGCCTTGTCCACGATTTTTCCTTCCACCGCGGTGTCCAATACATCGCCAGCCAGGGAAATGCCCGTCCCGTACATGATATCGAACTCCGACTTCTTGAACGGCGGTGCTACTTTGTTCTTTACAATCTTAACCCGCGTACGGTTTCCAAGCATTTCGTCGCCCCGCTTTAGCGTTTCCACTCTACGAACATCCAATCTCATGCTGGCGTAGAACTTCAGCGCCCGTCCGCCGGTGGTGGTCTCCGGGTTGCCGAACATCACACCGATTTTCTCACGAAGCTGATTGATGAAGATCACACAAGTGTTGGTCTTGTTCACCGTTCCGGCAATCTTACGAAGGGCCTGGGACATAAGTCTTGCCTGCAATCCCACGTGGGAATCGCCCATCTCGCCTTGAATCTCTGCTTTGGGAACAAGTGCTGCTACCGAGTCGATGACAATCAAATCAATCGCTCCACTTCGAGCCAGCATTTCACAGATTTCCAACGCCTGTTCTCCCGTATCTGGCTGAGAAACAAGAAGCTCATCCACATCTACGCCCAAATTCTTGGCGTATACCGGATCCAAAGCGTGCTCCGCATCGATGAAAGCTGCTTTGCCGCCAGCCTTCTGCGCCTCTGCAATCGCATGAAGTGTCAATGTGGTCTTACCGGAAGATTCCGGACCATAAATCTCGATAATACGGCCCTTTGGATATCCACCTACACCTGTCGCCAAATCCAGACTGATGGATCCGGTAGAAATCACATCCACCGCGCCAGTCAGCCCTTCATCTCCTAATTTCATAATTGCGCCCTTACCATACTGCTTCTGGATTTGTTCCAGTGCCTGCTGAAGAGCTTTTTCCTTATTATCTGTTGCAGAACTTGCTGCCTTACCTGCCATATTTCCTCCTGTCATATAATGCAGAACGTCTGTTCTTTTCTATAATACCTGCTCAAGGTATTTCTGTCAACCTTGCTTTTTTCTAATTATACCGCCAGTCCTCTTCTCAGGTCAATTCCCAGCAGTTTAGAAACAGGCGGGTTTGGATTTCTTTTCTTCGGTAAAAGTACTTTTCGATGATTCTGTATTATTCCATTTCATCCAGAATGTCGTTCACAACCATCAGCATCCGAAGGCGGAAGAAATTGCGGTTCCATTTTCGGTCATTCCGTTTCGTGTTCAGCTCAACGGCTCCGACCTTGTCGTCATAGGCATATCCGATGAATGCATTGCCCGGTTCTCTTCCGTAATCCGCATCTGGTCCGGCATAGCCAGTGATAGAGACTGCAATATCGCTTCCCGCTTCATAGCGAGCTCCTTTTGCCATGGATTTCGCCACTTCCGCACTAACTACACTGTACTGATCAATGTAAGTCTGATCCACACCCAGCATGGTAATCTTCGCTTCTTCATCGTAGGTGATATATCCCCGATTCAAGACATGGGATGCTCCCGGAACATCGGTGATGGATGCCGCAAAAGCCCCTCCGGTACAAGATTCCGCAGATGAAAGAGTCAGTCCCTTCTTCCGGAGCTTATGAACCACTACTTCATTCAGTTCCTCATCATCCAAGCTGTACACATAGGAGCCCACAAGGCCCTTGATTTCTTCAATCTTCTGTTCCACCGCTGCTTCTGCCTCTTCCATGGTATCCCTCTGCGAAGCTACTCGAATGGTGCACTCCCCTTCTTTTGCATAGGTGGCAATGGTGGGATCCGTCTGATTATCAATCAAAGGCATTAATACTGTCTCCAGGTCAGATTCACCGATTCCAATGGTGCGAATCACCCGGTAACAGAGTTGTTTGTCCATGAAACGGCGCAAGAAATCTCTGCCGCTATCCTCAAAAAGCCAATGAAGTTCTCTCGGCGGACCCGGATAACAGATAACCCACTTATTATCCTTCGAAACCGCAAAAGCTGGTGCAGTTCCCGCTTCATTTCTGAAAATCACAGCGCCTTCCGGCATGTAAGCCTGACGGATGTTGTTCTCTGCCATTTCCCGGTTTCGCTTCTCAAAATAGCTTTTCACATCGGCAAGGCAGTTTTCATCCAAGTACAGCGGAGCGTCCATTACTTTCGCCACCACTTCCTTGGTCATGTCATCTTGAGTTGGCCCAAGGCCACCTGTTAGGATGACCAAATCCGTATCCGACAGCGCTCTTCTCAGCGTCTGTTCCAGTCTTCCGTCATTATCTCCCACTACGTAGTGATACATGACGTTAAATCCCATGTGATTTAAATTTTCCGACAGGTACGCCGCATTGGAGTTAATCACCTGTCCAAAAAGCAACTCCGTACCTACCGCAATAATTGAAGTATCCATCGATTCATGCTCCTACATTGAAAATACGCTTTTGTTCTTCGCAATGTATTCCACGCCGGAATACACTGTCATAATCAGAGATGCCCAGAATACCAGCATTCCGATTGTCTGAAGTTTCGGCAGTGGTCCTGCCGCAATAATCAGAATGATAACGGCAAACATCTGCAGAACGGTTTTGATTTTACCGCTCATTCCTGCTGCAATTACCGTACCTTCCGATGCTGCCACGGTGCGCATACCAGCAATGGCAAATTCTCTCGCCAAGATGATAATCAGAGACCACGCCGGAATCGTTCCGTTCTCCACGAAAAGGCAAAGTGCAGAGTATACGAGAATTTTGTCTGCCAGCGGATCCATGATTTTGCCAAAGTTGGTCACCAGATTCCGGGCCCGAGCGATTTTGCCATCTAGCATGTCCGTTAGGGATGCTGCAACGAACAGCACGAAGGCTGCGATGTACCAGTGATACATGTATGCGGCGATAAAGAACGGAACCGCAATAATTCGAAGAATTGTCAGTTTATTTGGTAAATTCATTGGAAACCTCCTCACCATACAGGTCATATTCAGAACTATCCGTTATGTGTACATACACGATATCCCCTGGCGCATGCGCTTCCAGAGCAGTAAACTCTACCGCATCATCAATGTCCAGCGCATCAAATCTGGTGCGTCCCAGATAACGATTGCATTCACCGGACTCTTCTAGCACCTCTTCATCCACCATTACCTGGAAGGTGCGGCCCACTTTTTCTTCATTCAGGGATTCGCTAATTCCAAACTGAAGCCGCATCAGCTCTTCCACTCGTTCGTTTTTCGTCTCATCGTCCAGCTTTCCATCCATATTGAAAGCCATGGTTCCTTCCTCATCGGAGAACGCAAAGGCACCCAACCTTGGGATTCGCATCTCCTCCGCGAACGTTAACAGTTTCTGGAAATCCTCTTCGGTCTCTCCCGGGAATCCTACCAGAATTGTAGTTCGAATATGGATATCCGGAATTTCTCGGCGCAGCTTCTGAATTGTTTCTCGGATGGATGCCCCAGAGGATTTTCTTCTCATGCGTTTCAGCACCGGATCCGCCACGTGCTGAATCGGGATGTCGATGTAGTTACATATTTTCTCTTCGTTCCGAATGGTCTCAATCAGTTCATCGGTAATGCCGTCGTCGTAGACGTACATGAGACGAATCCATTCGATTCCATCCACCTGACAAAGCTTCCGAAGCAGTTCCGGCAGCATTTTCTTTCCGTAGAGGTCTTCGCCGTAACTGGAAGTATCCTGTGCGATCACCACCAGTTCGCGAATTCCGGCCTTAGCCATATCTTCCGCTTCTCGAACACAGTCCTCCATCCGCTTGCTTCGATACGGTCCTCGAATCTTCGGGATGGCACAGAATGCACAGGTATTGTTGCAGCCCTCTGCAATTTTAAGGCTTGCAGTATACGTCCCAGAGGGAAACACTCTTTTCCGATACGGGAGAATTTTTTCTACCGTGCCGTGCACCTGATCTCCATCCGCCTCTTCTAGCAGAAGCCCCGGCAAATCATCGTAATCGTTCACTCCCGTGAAGAGATCCACTTCCGGCATCTCCTTTGCCAGATCCTCATGATACCGCTCGGACAAGCAGCCGGTCACTACCAACTTCTTGTGCTCTCCTTTTAGTGCCGCCATGTTAAAAATATGTTCGATGGATTCCACCTTTGCCGCTTCAATAAAACCGCAGGTGTTCACAATCAGTATATCGGCTTCCTCCGGCGATGTCGCCAAAGTGCAGCCTCGATTCAAAAGCTGTGCCGCCAGGTTTTGGGAATCGTATTCATTCTTCTCACACCCTAGCGTGTCAATGTAAATCTTTTTACTCATCTGTATCTGTACCTACTCCATTATCCTCTTGATCTGTCGCATTGTAATATTCTTCTTCTGTATACAGGACCTGTCTCGGTTTGCTTCCATCTGCCGGACTGATAATCCCTCGCGCCTCAATCTCATCGATAATACTAGCTGCTCGGTTATATCCGATGCGGAATCGACGCTGAAGCATGGAAACAGAAGCCTTCTTCTGCTTCAAGATAAAAGCAATGGCATCTTCCGTCAGCTCATCGTTCGCTGCACCGAAGTTCCCCTGATCTGGCGTTTCAATGGTTTCGATCACCTTTTCGTCATAGTCGCTCTCTCCTTGATTCTTAACAAAGCTAATAATCTTCGCCGTTTCTGAATCGGAGATGTATGGACCTTGGATACGAATTGGCTTGTTTTCTCCCACGGGGGAGTACAGCATATCTCCCTTTCCCAGAAGCTTCTCCGCTCCTCCCACATCCAGAATAGTTCTGGAATCAAACTGGGAGGATACGCTGAAGGCAATTCGAGATGGGATGTTTGCCTTAATCAGACCCGTTACGATATCCACCGATGGCCGCTGGGTCGCAACAATCAGATGCATTCCCGCTGCTCTTGCCCGCTGTGCCAGACGACAGATAGATTCTTCCACCTGGGATGGCGCTGCCATCATCAAATCCGCCAACTCGTCAATGATGATTACGATCTTCGGAAGCACCTTCTCCGGTTCCTGGTTGGCTTCCATCAACTCGTTATAGGAATCCAAATCTTTGACGCTTTCCTCTGCGAACAGCTTATATCGCTGGGTCATTTCATTTACTGCCCAGTTCAGCGCTGCCGCCGCCTTCTTTGGATCCGTAACCACCGGAATGAGCATGTGGGGAATCCCGTTATAATTTCCCAGCTCTACCACCTTTGGGTCAATCAGAATCAGCTTCACTTCATCTGGTGATGCCTTGTAAAGAAGGCTAGTGATAATCGTATTAATGCACACACTCTTGCCGGACCAAGTAGCTCCCGCAATCAACAGGTGTGGCATGTCTTTCAAATTCGCCACGATATTGTTCCCGGAAATGTCCTTTCCCACCACAAAGCTGATTTTGGAAGATGCCTCTCGGAACTCCTTCGAATCAATTAGTTCGCGAATGGTGACCATGGCGGGCTTTTCATTTTCCACTTCAATGCCTACCGCAGCTTTCCCCGGAATCGGAGCTTCAATCCGGATGCTTTTCGCCCGAAGATTCAAGGCAATATCATCGGCAAGCTTCGTGATGCTGTTCACCTTCACGCCCACTGCAGGCTGCACTTCATATCGTGTAACGGAAGAACCTTGGGTCACATTCAGAACCCGCGCATCCACATGGAAATTCTGAAGCGTATTCTCTAGAAGGGCCGCTTTCTCCGAAAGCTGGTGGTCGTTCATACGAAGCTGAGTACTTTTCGGCTTCCGCAGAAGATCTACCGGTGGAAACTCGTATTTCCGCCCCGCCGTCTCCTGGGCAACCGCTTTCACCTGCTGCAGCATTTCTTTCTGTTCCGCTTCGGTTACTTTACGGCTTCTCGGCACCGAATTTGTTTCATTAGAGGAGGGAGATGTCGTCTCTATCGACGTCCCTGACGGAGTCTCCTCTGCAGACAACACCTGAGGACGTGGCCCCTCCTCCACCGGTTCACTGGACGCAGAGGACATTCCGGTACTTCGGGTTAAACCATAAGAGCCACTTCCAGTCTCGGAAATATGGACTGGCACTGCCGAAGACCAATCCTCCGAAAGTCCCAGTCCGGTTCCACTTGGTCTTTCGTAAGCAGAATCCAGTCCGTATCCGGCCAACCCGTATCCGGTTTCCGTTTCGATTTCGTTAACCGGCTCTGACGCCACTTCTTCCGGCGTTACTTCGGTAAAAGAAGTTTCGTCTAGCATCGGTTCTCCGGCACTCTGAGCTGCTGTA
>JBNMGJ010000248.1:0-2346 GCA_050872185.1 Mogibacterium sp. | reverse complement strand
TAGCAGAGAGGATACACCTGTACCCATCCCGAACACAGAAGTTAAGCTCTCGAGCGCTGAAGATACTTGGCGGGAAGCTGCCTGGGAAATTAGGACGTCGCCGGTTTTTTCTATATGGGCTTGTAGCTCAGCTGGTTAGAGCGCACGCCTGATAAGCGTGAGGTCGGAGGTTCGAGTCCCCCCAAGCCCACCATACGGAAGACACAGAGCAATATGCTTTGTGTCTTTTTTCATGTGAGTTACAAGACAGCACAGGGGTGTATTGGTGAATTTTGTACCAGAAAGACAAATTTTACTTGTTATCCATCGTAAAATATTATAAAATATCACAAGGTATGTTTGTTATAACGAGGGATACGGAGGTAAATAAATGTACGATATTAAGCAGGTGCAGGGGGAATACAAGACGAAACTGATATCGGCGGAGTTCGCCGCTAGCCTTGTAAAGAGCAACTATCGCCTACACTTTGGCGTGGGAACCGGCACCTCGGTATATATGGATAGAGCGCTTGGAGAACGGCTTAAGAGAGATACGCTTCTCCGGGGGTTGGAAATTCAGACAGAGGTGGCAGTCCGGACGGACTATCTGGAGACCTTTAAGGCAAACCAGCCAGTGGACAGAGTCCGGTTCTACTCTTCCCATTTCAGCGGAATGGACAGAAGGATGTCGGAATCGGGGAACACTTGGTACGTTCCCATTATGTTCAATGAAGAACCGCTGTATTGGGAACTGGAAGGAAACCAGTTCGATATCTGCTGCATTCAGGTGGCGCCCATGGATAAGTACGGGAACTTCAACTTCGGCCCCACCAATGCAGATCTTCACGGAATCATCAAGGCGTCTAAGACGGTCATCGTTGAGGTGAACGAGAAGATGCCAATTGCTTTGGGATATGAGTCTCACATCAACATTTCCGATGTGAACTACATCATTGAAGGGGACAGCCCGGATATTCCAGAGTCCATGCCGAAAGAGGCGGATCCAGAGGATCGCCGGATTGCAGAGTACATTGTCAGCGAAATCCGGAACGGCAGCGTGCTTCAGCTGGGTATCGGTGCAGTTCCCAACAGTATCGGAAAGATGCTGGCAGAATCGGATATCCGAGATTTGGGCGGACACAGTGAAGTGCTGGTAGATGCTTTTATGAATCTGTACTATGCTGGAAAACTCACCAACAACAAGGCCCGGGACAAGGGGCTTACGGTGTACACAGCAGCAGTGGGAAGTAAGGAACTGTATGACTTTATCGATGATAACCCGATTTGCTGCTGTGCTCCGGTGGACTACGTGAACAACGTTCACACGATTTCGGAAATCGACAACTTCATCTCGATTAACAGCTGTATCGGGCTGGACTTGTTCGGGCAGGTATGTGCGGAAAGTGCAGGATATCGTCAGGTCAGCGGTACCGGTGGTCAGTTGGACTTCGTGCAGGGGGCTTTTGCATCGAAGAACGGAAAGAGTTTCATATGCACCCATTCCACGCGGACGGATTCCAAGGGGGAACGGCATTCGTTGATTCATCCGGTTCTTCCGGCGGGATCCATTGTGACCACCCCGAGAGCAGCGGTGAACTACGTGGTGACGGAGTTCGGTGCGGTGAATCTAAAGGGCAAATCCACTTGGCAGAGAGCCGAGATGCTGATTAGCATTGCCCATCCGGACTTCCGTGAAGAGCTCATTCGCGAAGCAGAGAAGATGGGAATCTGGAGAAACACCAGTAAGATCGAATACCTGTAGAATCTGCAGAGAAGAATGAACGGATGAGTGTATAGGTGATTATTATTAAGGTTAATGGTAATGGAGGAGTGTAAAATGAAGTATGATGTAATTATTGTAGGTGCCGGTCCTGGCGGAATTTTCTCGGCCTATGAGCTGGCAAAAGAAAACAAGGAGCTCAAAATCGGAGTCTTTGAAGAGGGAAATCCTCTAGAGAAGAGAAAATGTCCGATTGACGGCAAGAAAATCAAATCCTGTATCAATTGTCCGACTTGTGCAATCATGAATGGATTCGGCGGAGCGGGCGCTTTCTCCGACGGAAAGTACAATATCACAAATGATTTCGGTGGAACCCTGTACGAATACATTGGACGGGAAAAGGCACTGGAACTGATGAATTATGTGGACGAAATCAACTGCGCCAACGGCGGAGCATCCACGAAGAAGTATTCCACCGCAGGCTCTAAGTTCAAGAAAATCTGCATGCAGAACAAGCTGACATTGCTGAACGCATCGGTTCGCCACCTGGGCACCGATGTGAATTATATCGTGCTGGAGAACATCTATGAGCAGCTGAAGGATAAGGTGGATTTCCATTTCCGCGCACCAATCGACACGGTGGAAGT
>JBNMGJ010000281.1:0-1566 GCA_050872185.1 Mogibacterium sp. | reverse complement strand
TCTGTATTGGCTGCATACTGCTGCCACATTACATATCCACTTCCATACGCGTTACTCTCTTCGTAGGTGACCTTGCCTACCTTAAAGCCGGCGCTTCGAAGCTCTCTCTTCGCATCGGCCAGGGTCTTTCCGGTAATGGACGGAACGGTGGATTTCTGAACGCCTTTGCCGTCACTGACAACGATATTGACGGTGGTGCCGTGATCCGCTTCTTCCCCGCCGCTCGGGTCCTGGGAGAGAATGGTTCCCGCTGCCTCTGTAGAGGTCTGCTGCTTCACCGTACCCAGTTCATAGTCCGAGGACTTAAGCAAGGACTCAGCTTCGCTTTCGTCTCGGCCCACCAGATTCGGAACCGTACCTGCCTGCGGACCCTTGCTCAGGTGAATCGTGATAGAAGTTCCCTTCGCGGCCTTGGAATCAGATTCCGGATCTTGCTCCGCAACCTGTCCCTTGGAGTAGTCGTTGGAGTAGACTTCCTTCCCTTCCTTAATCTTAAAGCCGGAGGCCTCCGCCTCTTTCTTTGCTTCTTTTAACGTCATTCCATAGAGATCCGGAACGCTCTTCTGGCTGGAGAAAGTGCCGTTGAAGGCTGCCACGGCAACCCCTAGGCCGATTACCAATGCAGCCACTGCGGCAATGAGAATCCGGCGTTTCTTCTGGGCTTTGGTCAGCTTCTTCTTCGGTTTCTTCTTCCGACGGGAACGTCTGGATTCAGAATCATCCTCTTCCTCGTAGTCTTCTTCATCCTCATCGGTCTGGCCTTTACGGCTCTGCTCCACCTGTTCGGAAGCCTCGTTAAAAATAGAATTTCCTACCATCCGGGTGACGAACTCGATGTTGTTCAGCTCTTCAATCAGCTCGTCCGCACTGCTATACCGGTTCGTCTGGAACTTACTGGTAGCCTTGAGCACACACTGTTCCAGCGCCGGCGGAATACCGTCCACCAGCTGGCTCGGTGGCGTGATTTCTTCATTGATGTGTTTCAGCGCGATGGTCACCGGATTGTCTCCGTCAAATGGAACCTGTCCCGTCAGCATCTCATACATGACGATACCCAGGGAATAGATATCGGAACGCTCGTCCACATAATTTCCTCTTGCCTGCTCTGGGGAGAAATAGTGAACAGAACCGATAATCTTGCTCCCGGTGGACATGGTGGCGTCGTTCACCGCCTTGGCGATACCGAAGTCCGCCAGCTTAACGATGCCGTCGGTGGTCACCATGATGTTATGGGGTTTGACGTCTCTATGGATAATCTTGTTCCGGTGCGCCACCCGCAGTGCCGCTGCCACCTGCTTGGTAATCTCGATGACCCGGCGGTAATCCATCGGTGCTTCTTTCGCAATAATCTCGTTCAAGGTCTGGCCTTCCACCAGCTCCATAACGATGTAGTTAATATTTCCTTCTCGGCCAACATCGTAGACAGCCACAATGTTCTGATGGGCCAGTCCAGCCGCCGCCTGAGATTCTCTCTTGAAGTTCTCGACAAATGTGGGATCCTTCGTGAATTCTGGGCGAAGAATCTTAATCGCGATAAAGCGATTCAGCAGCTTATCTTTCGCCTTA
>JBNMGJ010000179.1:0-3797 GCA_050872185.1 Mogibacterium sp. | reverse complement strand
GACCATTATAGAGTTATACGTCAAGTCAATCTGCGTCTTATGGTAGATTCCGCCAGAATATTTTCGTGCTTTTTCGTTTCGAAGTATATCTAATAAATCATTCCTCTGTATAATTTTCTTATTTGATCGTTCCGGTTTTTCTGCATTTTCCGGAATATTCCATGTTTTTCCTGAGCGAAACGCACCCGGTACACGTCCCTTAGCACAGTAATTTCGTACGCTTCGATTGGACACCTTCCATTTCGTAGCAACTTCAGAAACCGAAATATATTTCATTCATTCACCTCCCATCACTCTGCAAATCAAATTATGTGTAGTTAGTATATCACACATTCGGCAAAAACTCTATTTCAGCAAAATTTTGAAAGTGCTTTTTTGCCGTTTGAATGTATCTGAAGCAAACGGACAATTAAAACTTACGGGTATTTTCACCTAAGTTCTCAGTATAAAAACAGCGGAGCCCTTATCGGTGGACTCCGCATTCATTTACTTTCTTTTACAATAAGATTCTCAATCGGCTATTTCGTCGCCTTGTAGCCCAGCGCCTCGTTCTCGTAATCGCCGCGGGCTTTCTTCAGCTCTACGTAGCGGTCCCAGACGCCCTCCTCGTCCTCGATGCCAACGGTCTTCGGGTCGAAGATTGGATCCAGGCCCAGGTCTTTCTGCTTCTTCCAGTCTTTGACGATCCTCAGAATCATCGGGGTCATGCACAGCACCGCGAAGGTGTTGATCCACAGCATGCAGCCCACACCGATGTCGCCCATCGGCCAGATGATGGTTCCGTCAATCAGAACGCCGGAAAGAACGAAGAGCAGATACAGGATACGGATGAAGGTAACCACTCTCTTGTCGGCCTTGAAGAGGTATCTGCACACCGACTCCAGCTGTACCCCGTAGGAAAGCATGGTGGTGTAGATGAAGATGGTAATCATCACTGCCAGAATGATGACGCCGAACTGGCCGGCCACCGTCTTGATGGCTTCCTGCATGTAGGATACGCCGTATTCCACTCCCGGTACATGGGCCACCAGTGTCTTTGCCGTGGCGCCTGCGTCGGCGGATACGTTATAGGTATCTGCACAGAGGATGGAAAGTCCGGTGCAGGTGCAGACCAGAATGGTGTCTACATATACGGACAGGCCCTGTACCAGACCCTGCTTTACCGGGTGCGATGTGTTGGTGGTGGAAGAGATAATCGGGCTCATTCCGTTACCGGCATCGTTGGAGAAGAATCCTCTCTTGATTCCCCAGGATACGCAGGATCCGATGATGCCGCCGTAGATGGCGTGCTTTCCGAATGCGCTGGTAAAAATATCTGCAAACATGCCCGGAACTCTTCCGGCATTCAACACCATGATAACGATAGTAATCAACAGGTATACGGCGCACATGGCCGGTGCAATCAGCTCTGCAACCTGGCCTACTCTCTTGACGCCGCCCATGATAACGATTCCCACGAAGAACACCAGTCCCACACCGGTGACGATGGCTGGAATACCGAAGGCGTTACTCATGGCCGTGGCTGCGGTCTGAGTCTGCATGGATGGAAGCAGGAATCCCGGTCCGATGAACACGGCGATACAGAACAGTACGGCGATAATTTTTCCGACTTTCTTATTCTTGAAGCCCTTTTCCATATAGTAGTAAGGACCACCGGTCAGTTCTCCCAGGTTCTTGGTCTTGTAAGCCTGACCCAGTATGCACTCTACCATTCCGGTAGATGCGCCTAGCAGTGCTGCCGCCCACATCCAGAACAGGGCGCCCGGGCCACCCATAAAGATAGCGGTGGCGGTTCCTGCGATGTTTCCCGTTCCTACACGGCCACCTACTGTGGTGGCCAATGCCTGGAAAGCGCTGAGGCCCTTGGCTTCCCCCAGCTCGTCGGATTCTTTCTCGAACATGTACTTGAACATGGACTTGAAACCGGTGAACTGCAGGCCTTTGAGCCGGATGGTGAACCAGATTGCGGCACCGCCCAAGAAGAACAGGCAGGCCGGGTGCCAGACGATGTCGTTCACGATTGTTATGATTTTTTCAAATAATTCCATAGCGTAAGATACTCCTTTGTTATAACACTCCCATTCTAGCAAAGGTTTCCCCTTAGGTGAAATCAAAAAAGAATATACGCTGTTATAGATTAATCCTATAACAGCGCATACTCCCATCATTTACATTATCAGTAAAGTAGCAAAAAGGAACTACTGTAATGCCTTTGCCGTCTCCACGATGTTCTCCACCGTGATGCCGTTCTTCGCCAGCAGTCTTTCGTATGGTGCCGACTCTCCGAACTGATCCTGGATACCGATTCTCTTGACGATACCCACGCCGCTTACTGCCGCCACTTCACACACAGCGCTGCCCAGACCGTTAATAATATTGTGGTCCTCGATTGTAATGATCTTGCCCATATCCTGGAGGCAGGCCTTCACACAGTCTACATCCAGTGGCTTGATGGTATGCATATCGATAACGCGGGCGGAAACTCCTTCCTTTGCCAGCGCCTCTGCTGCACGGATTGCCAGGATGACCGTGTCTCCGTTTGCGATGAGAGCCACGTCTTTGCCGTCCTGAATCTGAATGGCTTTACCAATTTCAAATTTCTGATTTTCGTCATAGATTACCGGAACCGCATCTCGGGTGAAGCGGAGATATACCGGTCCGTAAATTTCTGCAGCCTGACGAACCAACGCCTTTGCCGCATAGTAATCGGCTGGCATCACCACTCTCATGTTCGGAATGGTTCTGAGAACACCCATGTCCTCGATTCCCTGATGGCTGGCGCCATCGTTGGCCGGTGTCAGACCACCGTGGGAGCAGGCGATTTTCACATTCAGGTTGGTATAGCATACTTCCTGACGAATCTGCTCCGCCATCCGAAGGGATCCGAATACCGCATAGGTAACGACGAACGGAATCTTACCGGTGGTAGCCAGACCCGCTGCCACACCGGCACCGTTCTGCTCTGCAATACCCACGTTCAGATGCTGCATCGGCAGCTCCTTACGGAATTCCTGGGTCTTGCAGGACTTGCCGATATCAATATCTACTACATAGATGTCTTTGTTTTCTTTTCCCAGTGCGACAATCTCCTCGCCGAAACCGACACGAGTCGCAATCTTCTTCTCTGTATCCATTACCGACCTCCCAGTTCCTTCATCGCAATTTCGTACTCTTCATCGTTCGGAGCCTTACCGTGCCAGCCCAGCTGGTTTTCCATGTAAGATACGCCTTTGCCCTTGATGGTGCGGGCGTTGATGAACTTCGGCTTGCCGGATTCGGATGCATTAATCTTGGCAAAAGCATCTACCACCTGCTCCATATCGTTTCCGTCAATGTCGTAGGTCTCGAAACCGAAGGCATCCATCTTCTTCACAACATCCAGATGCGGAATGATTTCGTCGGTGGTGCCGTCCAGCTGCAGTCCGTTGTTGTCCAGAATCACTACCAGGTTATCCAGACCCCATGCGTTGGCTGCCATAAAGCCTTCCCACAGTTCGCCTTCGTCCAGCTCGCCATCACCGATAACGACGTAGACTCTGTAATCATTCTGATCTCTCTTTCCAGCTACCTCCATACCGACGCCCACCGAAAGTCCCTGTCCCAGGGAACCGGTGGAAATGTCAATGCCCGGGCACTTTCTCATATTCGGGTGTCCCTGAAGCATCGCACCTTCTTTTCTCAACTTATGCATTTCCTCTTCTGGAAAATACCCCAGGGTGCCCAGTGCCGCATACTGAATCGGGCACGCATGACCCTTGGAAAGGATAAACCGGTCTCTGTCGGCCCAGTTCGGGTTC
>JBNMGJ010000286.1:0-1500 GCA_050872185.1 Mogibacterium sp. | reverse complement strand
CGCCTGCATCTGCTTCAGCTGCTTCTGCATATCTCCGCCGCTGACCTTGGTCTTTCTCTTTCCAGCTCTCATTCCTTTGCCCATTTCTGTCTCCTCTCTCTTTCCTGTAAAAATAAATTCCTATTCTATTACCTGGACCGGAATCCCGAACAGATCTCCGGCCTCCTCCGTAATCTGGTCAATCACATCGCCATCGGATGTGCTATTACCTTCATCCATGGTCATCCCGTAGTCCCCTGGGATGTAATCTGACGGAATGCTCACCTCGTCGCCTTCACTGCCCGTGTCCAATGGCATCTTTTTCTCCATCGGTGCCGGTGCAGTTGGTTCCGGCGCAGAAGGTGCAGAAGCCTCCATCGGTGCTGTATTAGCCGGTTTCGCCGATTTCTGAGGCGTCCCCGTCTGCACAGGATCTGGATTCTCCGAAGCGGTGCTCTTTCCGTCATCCGGCCGGATGATCAAGAATACGTGAGATCCGAAGTGATTTCTCGCCGACTCCTGAATCGCTTCCTTCTTATCCTCTGCCAGGGGCACCTTCGTCGGCTTCACCCGAAGAACCATCTGTCCGTTGTGGAACTCCTCGATGTGGCTGTTATTTCCCACAAAGATCCGAAAGCTTACGTCTTCCTGGGACACATCGTCCACGATTTGTTCCCACATTTCCTTCAAATCCAGGTTTTCTGCAGGTGCATTCGAAGCTCCCGTTGTTGGTTTCTCGATTGGCCTCTCCGCCGGTGCGGACTTCAGAATCGGAATGGCGCGGTAACCCGCACCCGTCGGTATCTCTGAATCCTTGTCCACAGGAGCCGGCGATTCTGCCGGAACAGGAGATTCCGCTGGTTCCTTTGCCTGTGGCTGGGACGCAATTAAGTCGGAAGCCTTCTTGGATTGCGCCAGTATTTCCGGTGTCACCTTATTGATAATCGGAATTGCTTTAACCCGCTGGTGTTCCGCTGGTTTCATCTGAATCATTTCCGTTTCCTGGGAAGCCGGCTTCGCCTTTCCGTCCATCATGTGAAGCACTGCGGTTTCCAGCAGAATTCTCGGCTGCGTGGAATAACGCATCAGATTCACGTACTCTGACAGAAGACGGATGCTGGTCTCCAGCATCTCCGCATTCAGCTGGCTGGCCTGGGCACGCATCCTCTCGATATTCTCCGCAGAGGAATTAATCAAATCCTGAGGCTTGTCCACATAACGAACCACCATCAGATTTCGATAGTGCTCCAGCCAATCTGCAATCAGCATACGGGGATCTCTTCCCGCCCGAATGGAGCGAGACAGGATTGAAAGGGCACTGCTCATATCGTGGGTAAGCACAGACTGAGTCAGTTCCAGATAGAAGTCCAGCCCTGCACTTCCGGTGTACTCCAGCACTTCATCCACGTCCACCAGCTCATCACGGCCCATGATGCACTGTTCCAGAATGCTCAGGGAGTCTCTGGCTGAGCCGTCGCCCTTCTGAGCGATCAACTGCAAGGCCCCATCGGTAATCTGAAT
>JBNMGJ010000288.1:0-1474 GCA_050872185.1 Mogibacterium sp. | reverse complement strand
GCCTAGATACCCCAGAGCTGCTGAAACGCAATTATGAGGATTACAAGAAGGTTTTGCGCGGCGAAATCAGTGTTCAATAAGCGAATTCATAGTTGTCAGATAGCCAAAGACAGGAGGAAAGAATGGCATTTATCAATTTTTCAGAAATCGACAATACAGAAGCGAAACCGGAACTGACCATCTGCGACGGGAGCCTGGATCAGTATGATTTAAGTTCTTTTACCGAGAAGGGATTCCAGGAAGCCATCCAGCAGGGAAATGGCGTTCCGAAGAACGGGGGAGTTCACGTGCCGGATACGGTGGATGAGCTGTATGCAATCTGCAGGTCGAACCCAGCAGAGACAGTGCTGGCCGATGGCCTGAAGGTGAAAGATTTCTACTGCGGACGAGAGACAGCGGAGTTCTATACGAACAAATACGACGGCGAGGGGTTCAAGCTCATGGAGCTTCGGTATTACGACTGCGATCCGGAATCGGATATTATCTTCTTCAAGTTTCCGTACACGGTAAAAAGACAATTCGCTTGTACCTTCGACGCCCGAATTTTCATCAACAATCCCATGACCTACAATCAGGTGATTCGGCGACTGTACGGGTACAACGGGCCGATTCTGGTATACGGCGAATGGCAGATGGCAGGATCCGTGATGGCTTCCCTCGACAGTGAGAATCAGTTCGTTCGATTATAAGAAATGGAAGTGAGTTATGGATTATAATTTACAGAAATATATTGCATTTATCACCGCAGTGGACAATTGGAGCATTACCGGGGCTTCGTAGATTTTGAATTATTCCCAGTCCGGGATCAGTCGAATGATTGGAGATCTGGAGAAGGAATGGCACATGTCCCTTCTGGAGAGAAACAAGTATGGGGTGGAATTGACCTCTGATGGAATTCGGTTGCTTCCCCATATTCGTGCGGTGTGTAACGAGTTCCAGAACCTGACTTCGGAGGTGGAGGATTTACAGGGATTGGAAACCGGTCTCATTCGAATCGGGACCATTTCCAGTGTGGCCACCCATATTCTTCCGAAGGTGATTCAGCGGTTCAAGTCGGATTACCGAGGTGTGAAGTATGAGCTTCTTCTGGGAGATTATAATGAGATTGAAGAGTGGGTGCACAGCGGTCGGGTGGATATTGGCTTCGTTCTGCTTCCTACCCAGGATAATTTCGATGTGATTTCCGTGGGAACCGATGAGATGATGGCTATCCTTCCGAAAGGGCATCCACTGGCGAAGTATGAGCGAATTCCATTGGAGGAACTGGCAAAGGAGCCCTTCATCCTCCAGGAGAAGGATAAGAACACCACCAGCCGCGAATTCTTTATTGAGAATGGAATCAAGCTGCAGGTGGATTTCGCCACTTGGGATGACTACGCCATTATGTCCATGGTGGAAAGCGGCCTAGGTGTCAGCGTGCTTCCGGAACTGATTCTGAAACGCTGTGCATACGATATCGAGATGAGACCACTGG
>JBNMGJ010000047.1:0-10604 GCA_050872185.1 Mogibacterium sp. | reverse complement strand
TTGAGCTGCGTACTGGTGCCAGAGGTCTCCGGGGAATCTTTGAGAAGATGATGACAGATATCATGTTCGAGTTGCCTTCCAGAGATGATGTGACGAAGTGCATCATTACGAAGGAAACCGTCGAAGACGGAGCAGAACCGATTCTGGAGACAAAATAGCATTGCGTCAGCGGTGCATAATATGAAATCATCAGGCGGCAGGGTATCACTTGCCGCCTGTTCTGTATAAATTGAAGGAGGTAGTAATGGCCGAGGAAAGTAAGAAAACAATTCCTTTCGTCGCTTTAAGGGGGTTAACATTCCTTCCTCATTCTGCGGAAGTGATTCAGATTGGCAGGGACAAATCCCTTCAGTCCCTGGAATTTGCCATGAATGGGGATCGAAAAATGGTGGTATCCGCCCAGCGGGATCCCAATGTCAACGATCCGGATGAGGAGGACTGTTATCTGACAGGGGTTCTCGTACGAGTTCGCACGGTACGGAAACCTTCTGATTCCGCCAATTATGTGCGCATTCATGTGATGTGCGAAGAACGGGTTCGGATTGAGCACATCTACGACCAGGATGAAGCAATGTTCTGTGAATACGTTCCGGCAGAGGAACTGGAAGCCGATGATGAGACGGAGATGGAAGTGCTCTCGAAACTGCTGATGGAGTCCTATGAAGCATATACGAAACTTCAGGAACGCCCGATGGACAGTATCATCGACGTGATGGGTCGTCTGGATGAGCCGGCAATTCTCATCTATACTATGGCCAATGAGCTGGACCTTTCCTTTGACGAACGGCAGGTGCTGTTGGAAATCGATTACATCCCGAATCTGTTCAAACAGATGATTGAATATCTGAAGCAGGAGACGGAGAAGGTAAAAATAATCCGGAAAGTGCAGAAGGAAACCGAGTTCAGACTGGATAAGAGTCAGAAAGAATTCTATCTTCAAGAGCAGATGAAAGTCATTCAGAACGAGCTGAACCATAGCCCGATGGATGAGGAGATGGAGGCGCAGCAGTGGCGGAAGAAGCTGGATGAGCTGAAACTAGCGGAGAAGACGGACGCTAAGATACGGAAGGAAATCAGCCGCTTTGAAAAGATGCCGGCCATGAGTCCGGATGCGGCGGTGATTCGAAACTACATCGAAACACTTCTGGAACTTCCATGGAACGAGGAAAGCAAATCCAATCTGAATATTAAGAAAGCGGAGAAAGTGCTGAACGAGGACCACTACGGCCTGGATAAGGTGAAGGAGCGAATCCTGGAGCACCTGGCCGTGATGCATCTGACCAAATCCTTGCGAGGACCGATTATCTGCCTGGTGGGGCCGCCAGGAGTGGGAAAAACATCTATCGCCCGTTCCATTGCCAGAGCAACGAACCGGAAGTTCGTTCGGATGTCCTTAGGCGGCGTTCAAGATGAAGCGGAAATCCGGGGACACCGCAGAACCTATGTGGGTTCCATGCCGGGAAGAATTATCAACTGCATCAAGGAGGCGGGAACACGGAACCCGGTATTCCTGCTGGATGAACTGGACAAGATGGGCGGAAATTACAAGGGAGATCCTTCCGCAGCTTTGTTGGAGGTGCTAGATCCGGAGCAGAACAAGGACTTTACCGATCACTTCTTGGAAGTCCCATTTGATTTGTCGGATGTCATGTTCATCACCACGGCAAATACCACCCAGACCATTCCACGTCCGCTTTTGGATCGAATGGAGATTATTGAGCTTTCCAGTTATATCGAAGAAGAAAAGGTTCAGATTGCAGAGAAATATCTGATTCCGAAGACCCTTAAGGCCAATAGCATCAAGAAGAGCCAGCTGGTGTTCTCAGAATCGGCAATCCGAGGAATTATTGAGAATTACACAAGAGAATCCGGTGTCCGAAGTCTGGAGAGACAGATTGCATCCGTGTGCAGAAAAGTTGCAAAGCGAATTGTCACAGAGAAGAAAAATCGCTATACTATAACTATGAGAAACCTGGAGAAATATCTGGGGCCGAAGTATTTCCGGGATGATGATTTCACCACGGAACCGGAGGTGGGTGTAACCACTGGAATGGCATGGACCGCAGTGGGAGGGGTAACCCTTCAGATTGAAAGCGTGTTGATGCCAGGTAACGGCAAGTTAATCCTCACCGGCCAGATGGGGGATGTCATGAAGGAATCTGCCCAGATTGCCATGGGATACATCAAATCCTTGTCGGAGAAGTATGAATTGGATCCGAATCTTTTTAAAGAATACGACATTCAGATTCACATACCGGAGGGGGCAACACCGAAGGACGGACCGTCTGCGGGAGTTACCATGTGCACGGCACTGTTCTCCTTGCTATCCGGACAGAAAGCCCGGCGAGATATTGCAATGACGGGAGAACTGAGCCTTCGCGGAAACATTCTTCCAGTGGGAGGAATCAAAGAGAAGGTGCTGGCGGCTTACCGTCAGGGGATTCGGAAGATTCTTTTGCCAAAAGCAAATGAAGTGGATATTCAGGAAATTCCGAAATCCGTTAGAAACAAGTTGGAATTCGTCCTTCTGATGAAAGCAGAGGATGCTTTCAAAGAGGTATTGATTCCAGAAGAAAGCGAGAAATAACATGAGAATTGTGAAGTCAGAGCTGGAATGCGTGGCGGTTAAGCCGTCCCAGTATCCGGAACCGAATCGGTATGAGATTGCTTTTGCCGGTCGGTCGAATGTTGGAAAATCGTCGCTTCTCAATCTGCTGACGAACCGGAAGGGGCTGGCCAGGGTCAGCGGCAGCCCGGGAAAGACGAGAACCATTAACTTCTATCTGGTAAATGATGATTTCCGTATTGTGGATTTGCCGGGATATGGATATGCCAGATTATCCAAGTCGGAGACGGAGAAGTGGGGCGACATGATGGATGCCTACCTGAGCAAACGGCAGGGCTTGCTGAAAGTGATTCAGCTGGTGGATATTCGACATGAGCCCACGGCACTGGATGTGCAGATGTACGATTATCTCAAATATTATGGCCTGGAGGGGTTGGTGGTTGCGACGAAAGCGGACAAGATATCTCGGAATCAGCAGCAGAAAGCCATTCGTCAAATTCGGCAGAAACTCCAGATGAAGAAAGAAGATCTTGTCATTCTGGTTTCTGCGCTGAAGCGGACCGGACAGGATGAATTACTTAATGCAATAGAAAACATTTTGAACGAGGAGGAAGCGTAAAATGGGCGTGAATGATCATGTAATCGGAAAGATTCTCTATACCGAAGCGGACATTCGGAAGAGAGCAGAGGAGCTGGGCGAGCAGATTTCCAATGATTTCAAGGGAGAAGAGCTAGTAGTTATCGGAACACTGAAGGGATCCGTTCCGTGGATGTGTGATTTGCTGAAGTGCCTGGATTTGGATACGTCCATTGACTTCATCAAGGCCAGCAGCTACGGCTCCAGCACTACCTCCTCTGGTGTGGTAAAGATTTCCATGGATACAGAGCTGAACCTGTACAACAAGAACGTTCTGGTAGTGGAAGATATTGTAGATACTGGAACGACCTTGAAGTATCTGCTGGAGAAGCTGAACGAACGTCATCCGAAGTCCCTCAAGGTATGCACTATGTTGGATAAGCCGTCCAGAAGAACGGCGGATTTCTACGCAGATTACATCGGATTCGAGGTGGAAGATCTGTTCATCATCGGATACGGACTGGACTATGACCAGAAGTACAGAAATCTGCCGTATATCAGCTATCTGCAGAACGAAAACGAATAACAAATCCGAAAGCACTTCCGAACAGGAGGTAACCATATGAAAATTAGATTTTGTGGCGCCACCGAAGGCGTAACCGGATCCTGCCATCTGTTGATGACGGACAAGGCCAGCGTGCTGATGGACTGCGGGCAGTTCCAGGGCGGAAAGTCCCAAGACAAACTGAACTTCGAAGAATTTCCCTTCAACCCAGAAGAAGTGGATGCCATGATTCTGAGCCATGCCCACATTGATCACTGCGGCCGAATTCCTCTTCTGGTGAAGCGTGGATTTCGAGGCAGCATCTACTGCACGAAAGCGACAGCGGATCTTCTTCCGATTATGCTTCGAGACAGTGGATACATTCACGAGAAAGAAGCGGAGTGGGCCAACAAGAAGGCGGAGCGAAAGGGGCTTCCCCTGGTAGAGCCGCTGTACACCCTGAAAGATGCGGAGGAGTCCCTTCGTTACATCGTGCCGGTGTTATATGATCAGCGAATTTCCGTGGCAGATGGAATCCACGTATGCTTCAATGATGCGGGGCACATTCTGGGATCTTCGGAAACGGAAATCTGGGTAGAACAGGGCGCGGACGAGACGAAAATCGTATTTTCCGGAGACCTGGGTCAGAATAATCGACCGATTCTGAACAATCCAACGGTGATTCACCACGCGGACTACGTCATCATGGAAAGCACTTACGGTAATCGTCTTCACCCGAAGAATGCCATGAGCATAGGTCGCCTTGTGGAAGTGGTGCTCCGGACGGTGGAGCGAGGCGGAACCGTGGTGATTCCATCCTTTGCGGTGGGAAGAACTCAGGAGATGATTTACGAGTTCAACAAGCTCTACGATGAGAATCCGGAGACCTATGGGAAGCTGAAGGACGTTCCGGTGTATATCGATAGCCCTATGGCCAATGCAGCTACGGAGATTTTCAAGAAGAACACCGCGGTGTTCAATAAAGACTTCCAGGCTTACATGGACAAAGGCGACCATCCGCTGGAATTTGCAAACCTTCATTTTACCCAGTCCACCGAAGAGTCTCAGGCGCTGAATGGCGACAGCAAGCCGAAGATTATCATCTCCGCCAGCGGCATGTGTGAAGCGGGGCGGATTCGTCATCACCTGAAGCACAACCTGTGGAATCCGAAATCTTCCATTGTTTTCGTCGGGTATCAGGCGGAAGGAACCCTGGGTCGTAAGCTCATTAACGGTGCGGAAAGTGTGAATCTCTTCGGCGAGGAAATTCTGGTAAAAGCAGAAATCGTCAATCTCGAAGGCTTTTCCGGCCATGCAGACCGAGATGGCCTTGCGGAGTGGATTTCGAAGTTCGAAACCCATCCGAATGTGTTCCTGGTGCACGGAGAGCAGAAGGCGAAGGAAGACTTCGCAGAATACATTGGAGAGAAGTACGACATTCATCCGATTGTCATTACGGAGAATTCGGAATTTGAACTGACACCAGGAAAGAAGCCAACTGGATTGTCCACATACCCGAAGGTGGGATATGAATTGGACAGCGACGAGGTGGAAGCACTTCGGAATAAGATTTCCGCTATCAGTACGTCGATTGGAGATTTGCTGAATACGGCGGCAATGGAAACCGGCCGCAATATTGATCCAGAGCGGTTAGTGGAAATCAACAACATCATCCAGGAACTGCACAATGCGGAAGCAAATCTGCGAGAGGCGCTTCTGGAGAAATAATCGGGATTATAAATTCTACGGAAAAGTACTTTTACAAGAGGTGGAAGAACTTTTTCTATCTGCTGGATGGTAACGCCCTCCCTTTCACTCTATGATGGAGCGGAAGGGAGGGTGATTTGCATGAAAGAATATCAGTTTCGAAAGGAACGCCGGTTGGTGCTTCCCGGGGAAGTGTATTATCAATGTCTGTGGGTAGTTCGGGATATGGAACGCTTGGAGAAACTCGCAGGGGAAAAATATTGCGAAAATCGGGTGGCAGAAGAGGTGTTGATTTACAGCGTAGAGGCGATACCGGTGATACCGCCAGAGGTGACAGAGGCGAAGTTCAAACTGGATTGCATACAAAAGGCGCTGGAGATTGTGCCGGAGATTTATAGGGATCCAGTGATACAGAGCATCATGAACCGAGGGGGAGGATACAAGGGCATGGCTCATGAGAACACCTGGAAGAAATGGAAGCAACGATTTATTTACGCATTAGCGTTGAATCTTCGACTGATTTCGCAAAAGTGTACTGAAGGGGAATTTTTTTTATGATATGATTAGATTGTTCGATAGGACGGTACTACAGAAAATCCTGACAGAGGATAGGACGTCTCTATTGTTTTCACTTCTAATTGAATAAGGTGCGAATGCATCTGGGTACGGGCGGCGATGGACTTATTTCCATCGCTGCTTTTTTCATTTCTATCTTTAATCCAAATTAAAAAAGTGATAGAATATCTTGATAGACAATAATTGTTATGTGTCTACAAAAAGCAGGAAAGGATGCCCCAGAGGGGTAGATGAAGTGATATGGCTTTTCGGGAAGAAACGTTGGAATCGAAGGTGGTCTACGATGGACCGATTTTCCGCATTCGGAAGGATAAGGTGACTGCGGTAGGTGGAAGAACTGCGTATCGAGATATACTGGAACACAATGGCGGCGCGGTAATCCTTGCCGTCAAGGATGATGGGAAAATTCTCATGGTGAAACAGTTCCGGAAAGCGTTGGAACGGGAAGTGTTGGAGCTGCCGGCAGGGAAGATTGACGGTTCCGAGAATCCATTGGATACGGCGACTCGAGAACTTCAGGAGGAAACGGGGTATACCGCAAAGAACATTCGGCACCTCACAACGATTACTCCAAGCTGCGGATACACTACAGAACTGCTCTATATCTATTTCTGTACAGATTTGACGCCGGGGGAGACCCATTTCGATGATACAGAGGATTTGGACTTGTACGAGTACACCGCAGATGAGTTGGTGCAGATGATTATGGATGGAAGCATTCAGGATGCAAAGACGATTGCAGGAATCCTTTATGCCAGGACAGCAGGACTAATATAATACAATCGGGAGACAAATATGGATGCCTTCATTGAATATCTGAAGAACACAAAGAACAAGGCAGAGAACACGCTGGTCGCCTATCGCAGAGACCTTAAGGCTTTTGAAGTTTTCCTGGAGGGTCGGGGCGGAAAGAGTCTGGACGACTGCAAGGAGAGCGATGCAGCGGCATATATACTGGAACTGAATAACGAGAGTAAGTCGAAGGCGACAATCAACCGAAAAATTTCTTCTCTCCGAGCCTTCTACGATTACAAGATGGACGAAGGAATTGTGGATTCCAATCCATTCCAGAAAATTAAATCGGCGAAGAACGATAAGAGGCAGATTGAGTTCCTGACGGTAGAAGAGGTCAATCAGATGTTGGCCCTTCCGGACGATTCGGCCAAAGGAATCCGGGACAAAGCCTTATTGGAATTCATGTACGGAACCGGTGCCCGAGTGACGGAAGTGGTTCGCCTCCGTTTTAGCGACATCAATCTGAAGATGAATTTCGTGACTTTGAAGGATAACAACGAGGAGAGCCGGATTGTGCCGATTGGGTCCTATGCCCACGCTGCACTGGAAAATTACATGAACAATGCCTATGAGGAAGTTAAAGGGGAGCCGAGAGAAGAAGATGACTTTATTTTCATCAATTTCCGGGGCCAGGCGTTGACTCGTCAAGGAATATGGAAAATCCTCAAGGAATACGGTAAGGAAATGAACATTGAGGATCGGATGACTCCTCAGATTCTGCGAAACAGCTTTGCGGTGCATATTCTGCAGAACGGTGGGGATTTGAAGACGCTGCAGGAATTGATGGGATTCGAGGATATGTCGGTGGGAATCGCTTACCTGGCTGTGCTGAATGTTCGAATTCGAGACGTGTACAACCGAACTCATCCGAGAGCGTAACGGTAAAAGTAATTTATTTTAAATAATTCTTGAAATTAGTATCAGAATGTGATATTATTTGATAGTTATTACGGGCGGTCCTCTGGTAGCAGACAACAGGAGCCGGATGGCTTGGATTTAGGCATTATAGAGAACACCATGAGCGTCTTGGAAAGGAAGGAGGAATAACAATGAACGTAATTGATTCGATCACAAAGGAATACAAGAGAGATGATATTCCAGCATTCAACGTAGGTGATACTGTAAGAGTACACGTTAAAATCGTTGAGGGTCAGAGAGAAAGAATTCAGGTATTCGAAGGATACGTACTGAAGAAGCAGAGCGGCGGCATTTCTGAGACATTCACAGTAAGAAGACTGGCTCAGGGTATCGGTGTTGAGAAGACATTCCCGATGCATTCGCCGAAGGTAGCGAAGGTTGAGGTACTGAAGCGCGGTAGAGTAAGAAGAGCAAAGCTGAACTACATGCGTGAAAGAACTGGTAAGGCTGCTAGAATCAAGTCTGCTAAATAAGAATGATTTAACGAATCAGGATGCATACCTTGGCATGGGCCGGGTATGCATTTTATTTTATATTATTTTCGGAGGAACCAATGATTCAGAACATCAACTGGTATCCGGGCCACATGAAGAAGACCCGGGAAATGATACAGGAAAATCTCAAGGCAGTGGATCTGGTCATCGAACTGCTGGACAGCCGGATTCCAATTTCCAGCCGGAATCCAATTATCAACGAACTGGTGGGAAATAAGCGGCGCATCGTCTTGCTGGGAAAATCCGACCTGGCGGATGCGGCGGAAACCGAAAAGTGGCAGCAGTATTTCAGCCGGAACGGAGATAAGACGTTGGCCATTGATGCCCGTTCCGGAGAGAACATCAACAAGCTGTTCCGCCTGCTGGATGAGATTCAAGCGGAGAAGAACCGGGAACGTCAGATGAACCGTTCCATCCGAATGATGATTGTAGGCGTTCCAAACGTGGGAAAATCCTCGCTGATCAATCGGCTTATCGGACGCAAAAGTGCGAAGACGGGAGACAAGGCCGGCGTGACTCGAGGCAAGCAGTGGGTTACCCTGAAGAACGGAATGCAGCTTCTGGACACACCGGGAATCCTGTGGCCGAAGTTCGAAGACCAACGGGTGGGGCTCTACCTGGCCTTCTGCGGAAGTATCCGAGATGAAATCCTGGACACCCAGGACCTGGCCTTTGAACTCATCAAAGTATTGGAGAAGCGGTACCCAGAATCCCTGATGGAGCGTTATAGACTGGAGGAAATCCAGGAAGAGACGCTGGATAACATGGAGGCCATTGCCATGAAGAGGGGGTTCCTGATGCCGGGGAAGCGGATTGACTACGAACGAACCGGCCGCACCGTCATCGATGAATTCCGCGCTGGAAAGTTGGGCCGAATTACCTTGGAACCGGTTTCCATGGAAGGAGACTCTCACCATGACTAAGCAGGAACGCCTGGAGAAAATGAAGCAGCGCTTCCAGGAGATGACGAAACATGAGTCGGAGCTTCGGGACAGTGGCGTTACATACATTGCCGGAATGGATGAAGTGGGAAGAGGACCGTTGGCCGGACCAGTGTACACCGCCTGCGTGGTGCTTCCGGCGGATTTTGACGTTCTCGGGGTAGACGATTCCAAGAAGCTTACGGAGAAGCGGCGAGTTCAGATGGATCAGGAAATTCGGGAGGAGGCCTTGGCTATCGGAATTGGGATTGCCACTCCAGAGGAAATTGACGAAATCAACATTCTGGAAGCCACCAAGCGCGCCATGGTTCGGGCTTACGAGGAAGCCAACGAGCAGCTGAAGAAGCGGATTCCAGGAGCGGCCATCGAGCATCTGATGATTGATGCGTTGGAACTTCCGGAGATTGCGGTACCCCAGGAAGGCATCGTCCACGGGGATGCAGGATCCATTTCCATTGCCGCTGCATCCATTGTGGCAAAGGTAGCCAGGGACGCGTACATGGTGGAAATGGGGGAAAAGTATCCGGGATACGCATTTGAAAGCAACAAGGGATACGGAACCAAGGCCCATTACGATGGCATCCGGGAGCTGGGAATTACACCGATTCATCGCAGGTCCTTCCTCAAGAATCTGGAAAGTCGGCACGGTACATCCATTACCAAATCCGACGAAAAGGGCAGAGAGAGTAAGATGGGTAAAAAGAAATTCTATGCCGTTCGAAGCGGCCGGAACATTGGAATTTTCGATACATGGAAAGAATGCCAACGGCAGGTAACTGGATTTCCGGGAGCGGAATTCAAGAGCTTCGGAACGAAGGAAGAGGCGGAGGCCTACCTGGGAAAGAAATCTTTGGCAGATAATATTTCGGAGGATGCTGCCAGAATATACGTGGACGGAAGTTTCGACAAGAAGAGCAAAAAATACGCAGCGGGGGTTGTCGTCCTGTACAAGGGAAAAACCTTGACCATGAACGAAGCCTTCGATGACCCAGAGTCTGCAGAGATGCGGAACGTGGCAGGAGAAATCATGGGAGCGGTTCGCGCCATTCAGTATTGCCAGAAGCATCAGATTCCGGAGGTCTATATCTATTATGATTACAACGGAATTGGCAAATGGGGCGATGACGAATGGAAAGCCAATCTCCCATTGACGCAGAAATACAAGAAATTCGTTGCGGAAGCCCGGAAGAAAATGAAGATTACTTTTATCAAAGTAGCAGCCCATACCGGTGACAAATACAACGAGATGGCCGACCGTCTGGCGAAAGACGCTATTGGACTTTTTTAGGTGATGTGATATAATTATTCCACATGTTTTATGAATAATCACTGAAAGGATAGAAATATGTCTCAGTTATTACGAGGAGCTCCGGTTCGCGATCTCATTGCGGAACAGCTCCGAAACGATGTGGAAGCACTGAAAGAACAAGGAATCCAGACGAAGGTAGCCACCCTTCGTGTGGGAGATAATTCCGGAGATATGTAC
>JBNMGJ010000049.1:0-10579 GCA_050872185.1 Mogibacterium sp. | reverse complement strand
GAGAAGGATTTGGAAGGTGCAAAGGACGCCCTTTCCGCTCTGTATGACAAGGCTGTTGAGAAATACGGCGAGGGCAACGTAATCTTCCAGGCAATGGGCGATGGTAACCACTCCCTGGCTACCGCAAAGACCATGTGGGAGAACCTGAAGAAGACTCTGACACCGGAAGAAGCGGAGACCCACCCAGCCCGTTATGCACTCTGCGAGATTGAGAACATCCATGACGAAGGCATCGTATTCGAGCCGATTCACCGTGTCATCTTCGCCAAGAAGGGTCAGTCCGGCATGGATCTGGTAAATGAAACCGTAGAGCTTCTCAAGGAGCAGAACGGTGGTGCTCACCTGGCAGAGGATGGCTACAAGGCCGCTGAAGGCGAGTTCGCAATCCCATACGTTACCGGCGAGCAGAGAGGAACCATCGTGGTTACCAATCCATCCAACAAGCTGGAAGTAGGTGCACTGCAGAATGCACTGGACGTTATCGTGAAGGAAAAGGAAGATGCGGACATCGACTACATTCACGGAACGAAGGCCGTAGAATCCCTGTCCAAGGAAGCCGGAAATGCCGGATTCTATCTCCCTGCAATGGATAAGTTCATGCTCTTCCCGGCAGTTGCCGCAGACGGTGCACTGCCAAGAAAGACCTTCTCCATGGGCGAAGCCAACGAGAAGAGATACTACATCGAAAGCCGTTACATCGGTAAGTAGTCGCATACTTTCAAGCACTAACTCGGATGAAATGTCAATGTTAAAAAAAAGGACTGTTGCACTTTGGTGCGGCAGTCCTTTCGTTATTTCGTTAACTCCCGGCCGCCGCAAGGCCGGCTGGGCTCAATTTCCTACAGCGGAATGGTTGCCGTAATCCGAAGAGAATCCCCATCCTCCGTATAAGCACCGATTTTCCCACCGTGGGCTCGAACCACCGCCTGGGCGATGGATAATCCAATTCCGTGACCGCCGGTTTCCGTATTCCGAGAATTCTCGGAGCGATAGAACCGATCGAAGAGATGGGGAAGTTCGTCAGGGTTCACCGCGTCCACGGAGTTACTCACTGTCAAGAAGAGAGTCTTCCCGCGAGTCCAAGCTGCCAATTGAATCGTTCCCTTATCCGATGAATATTTGAAAGCGTTATCCAGCAGAATGCTGATGAGTTTCTGAAGGGCGCTTTCGTCCCCCTTCAGGGCAATTCCATCGGAAATATTGTAACTATAATTCTTCTGATCCACTCGTGCTCTGGCATCGAAGGACTTCGCTACTTCCTGTGCAAGTGCGGTGAAATCCAGGTATTTCATAGTGGATGAGTTCTTCTGAGACTCTTCCATCCGCGTCAAATACACCAGCTCATTGGTGAGGTTGGCCAGTCGTTCCGTCTGCTGCTTGATATCCTGCAGCCACTCGTTCTGTTCAGCTCCCTCCTCCGTCATCTCCATCACCGAAATGTCCGCATTGATAATGGTAAGTGGTGTCCGAATCTCATGCCCCGCATCGGTGATAAAGCGTCGCTGTTTCTCATAGTTTTCCTCCACCGGACGGAGCACATTCCAAGAGAAGAACAGAATCAGCAGAAAGACGATGATGATTCCGATAACGGACGTCAGGATGCTTACGTTCCGGAAGGCTCGAAAGTTATCCAGGGACCGAGAGCAGTCCAGAAAGATATACCGAGTGCCGCTGGTGCTGGTTATTCTGGTGCATCGGAAATCTCCGATAAAAGCATAATCTCCATCATTCTTAAGCTTCCGGCTGGCCTTCTGTTCAAAACGGGCCAACGTATCCGCATCCGACACTAGAATCTGGGAGGAATCGATCTCCTTGATGATCTTCTTCGAATCCACCAAAACAGAAAAATACCGCGTCTCAAAGGGTGCGGTGGAAGCGTTCTTCTTCTTATTGAGTTGTATCTGAAAAACATCGCCCGGTCCCCCTGAACTGGTCTTCGGCATCAGGCTGTGGCGCCTCCGCTGTATAATAATCGGGTCTTCTGAGTCGGAAGTGCTCGTTTCGGAAGATTTCTTTTTCTCGAAGAAACTCTTCGGAAAAGTTCCGTTATTACTTGCCAGCACCGTCAGCGTCCAGTCCGAACGGGTCACCACGTTCCGATAGTTCACGCCGTTGATGACCACCATGAGCAAGGTCAGCGCAAACATCACGGAAAGCATGGCCACCGTGATGAACCGAATCCGCAATTTCTTAACCATAATGTCTCCTTATTGTCTACCGCTTATCGGATTCGTCGATTACCAGCGAGTATCCCACGTTCCGCGTGGCTTTAATCAGTACATGTGCCCCTAACGTTTTCAACTTTCGACGTAGATAGGAGATATACACCCAGATGATGCTGGTCTCTGCATCACTGTCCAATCCCCAGATTCGCTCGAAAATCTGCTCCGTACTGAGCACCTGATTCGGATGATCCATGAGCAGTTCCATGAGTTGGAATTCTTTGTTGGCTAGGCGAAGGGTATTCTCCCCACAGGAAAGCTCGTAATTGGTCTGACTCAGCGTCACATCCCCGAAGGACAGAAGAGAAGACGCGTTCTTCGTCTGCACCCGTGTGATTGCCCGAATCCGAGCCAGAAGTTCCTTCGGATCAAAGGGTTTCGTCAGATAATCGTTGGCACCCAGGTCCAATCCCAGCACCTTGTCATCCACCTCAGACCGAGCTGTCAGAATTAGCACCGGTGTCAGATTGTTCTCGCTCCGCATGGTGCGAAGCACGGTCAGCCCGTCCACCTTCGGCATCATCAAGTCCAGAATTACCGCGTCATAGCTACTGACCGCCAGAAAATCCAGTGCCTCTTCGCCGTTATACGCCGCATCCACCGAGTAGTGACTAGCCTCCAGAATCTTAGTCAGCGCCCGAGACAGGGATTTCTCATCTTCCGCAAGAAGTAGTCTCATTCTATCAAATCCTTTCTTTATCTAATCTTTTTCCTAATCTTTTCACATTATAGTAGTCCCTATTCCTTAACCGGACTTAAGACCTTTGTAAAAATACCTGAAATCACCAATACAGAACCGATGAAAATCAGCATAATCCGTTCCACCGTGTCGGAGAAGAACCCTTCTGGCAGTAAATTAATCAGGTTATCCACCTTCGGGTCCAGAATCCACAGGTTGTTATCGAAGAACATGTGGTGGAACAGAACGAAATATCGGTCGAAATTCCTGGCAACCAGCAGTGCCACCACCAGAATCACTCCCAGGAGAATCAGATTCACCCGGGCAACTTTTCGAAGGAAGCCAGCGAGCTTCTCACGATTACCCTCTTTCCAGCTACGCCATCCCAGCAGAAGGAATATTCCCACGCAGAGAACCCCGCACATATTCCGAATGCGAAAACCATCTACGAATAACACCCGGCAATCCGCAAGATGCTGCTTCTCCCGCTTGCTAAAAAACTCTTGCCGCTTCCCATCCAGTGTGATACATACGATGAGATCTTTCCGGTCTCCTCGGAGATATCTCATCATTTCGTCGGTTACGTATAGTGCAGAATCCATGCTCATTTCGCCCCGCACATCCTCCAGCACCATGTATTTGTCATATTCTTTTTCAAACCAGCTCGGCGTCCAGTACACCACCGCTTCTACGGAGGTGAGAAGGGTTCCCGTAAGAAGCAGCAGCGAGAACAGGACGGGAAGAATCCACGCCCCTGCACTTCGCCAGTGCAGCCGATTATTGTCATTATTCCTCATTCTTTCGAATCCTTACGTAATAATTTGATTTACTCAGGTTGATTTTACCACAAACGCCTCCGTATATTAAAGGAATAAGCGGGAAAGCCATTTGACACACTCCCTGTCAGGTGATACAATCAGCCCGTTGTAACAATTCAGAAACAAGGGAAAGCGGAGAATACAGTAATGACGAAAAGCAATTTCCTACTGATTAATCGAAAGTCTCAGGTGTTCGAAAAGGTTCTAGTGGGCCAGAAGGGCATCATCTTGCAGGACAATAACGGAAAAGTACTGGACAACGGTATTCTGGTACTGAACGATACGGTGCGCGGGGTGCTGTACTGCGATGAAGTTCGGAACATCACATTCCTGGTGACCAAGCCGGGGGATTACGGAATTGAGACACTTATTTTTGCCGAAGAGGGTCCGTACAAGGACGTTCTGCAAGCCATCGAGAAAAATTTTCCGAAGCTGGAGATTAGTCCCCAGAACAAGAAGCTGAACCGCTACGCCGAACGACTGATGGAGAAACTTCGGGACGGGCAAGAGGTCCGCATCGTGGATGCGGTGAAAGAGTCGGATATGATTATCTGTCCGGAGTGCGGTGTACAGTGTGCGCCGGGGACGCCTTACTGCATGGAATGCGGTGCAGAACTTCCGGTGAAGTAAGAGAACAAAATCATTATATTAAAGAACGGAGAGAAATGATATGAAGAAATTATACAAAGAACACAAGCCTCTATTCTATTTCTTTGGAATGCTGTTCTGGTTAGCACTCGGGGTCGTTGGCATCTTTCGGAAATGGGACATGCTAAGCCTTCTGATGTGTCTCAGCTTGGCGGCATCCTGCTTTCTTTTCATTGGAACATCCAAGAAGGATGAAGAGTGGATTGCGAAATACGGTGATCCCGACGAATACGAGAAGAAGATGAAGGCCCTGGAGGCGGAGCAGGCTCGGATTCAGGAATCCACCCTGGAAGCGGATGATAACGAACCGGAGGACACGGAAGAGTTCCAGGGGCAGGAAGTGGCATTCGTGGATGAAGAAGGTCAGGTTGAAGAAGCGCTGGATGTGCCTTTCGAGGTGGAGAAATAAATTGGAAGGAAAGAGGGGAAGTACATCTCATTGATATGCATTCCCCTCTTTTTATTCGTCCATATTCAATCTTTTAACGGTATCTTCAAATTCGTAGAACAAATCAATATACTGTTCCACAATGACATCACAGTAAGTCTTTACGATTTCAGAGTCGTAATCGTGAGCAAGAGCATTTCGTACTTTTAGCATTTCCATCCAAGCATCATCAGAAATCAGGTTTGCTTTGTACGACTCTCGCAACACTTCACGGGGAGAACCGCTTACAAAACCAGTAATAGCATAGTATTGAATCAAAATATCCTTCATGGTCTTCCATGCCAAATCAAATGTAATACTGAACTTCGCGCTGGTTCCACTGAGTACAAACGAGTCGCTCATATCTCGTTTCCTTGCCTCTGCAAGAGCGTCCAGCGAATTGCAGAAGGATTGGAACCGTCTCTTAAATTTCTCTCCCATACTGTCTGATATCCTCCATCAATAGTTCATTTCTACAGGTATCCATATTCAAAAGGTCCACGCTATACAACGTTGGCAAATCCTCGATCTGTTCTTCCAGCTGTTCGAAATCACGCACCCCACTCACCGCAATATCAATGTCACTGCGTTCCATCGCAGTCCCCTTTGCCCGAGAACCGTAAAGAATCACGCAAGTGGCATGGAAATCCCGACATTTTATCGCCACTTCCTGTATTACTTCTTCTGCTGTCATATTGGGCTCCTTTCTTATATCGCTTCACACATATTTTCGCTTCCGGTAAAAGTAATATGGAATCACCATGGTCAGTGCCAGAAGCCAAGTAATCGGGTAGCTGATGATGACCGTAAATACCTTATGGTACTTCGGCAGTATCAGCAGAAGCCATGGAATCCGAAGCCCCAGGGTACATCCGGTGGTAATCAGCGTAGGTATCTGAACGTCCCCTAGGCCCCTCAGCGCACCGTTGAAAATCTCCAGAATTACAGAGAAGATGTACCACGGAATGAACTGATGCATCATGGTGACACCGATATCGATGACGTGACTGTCTGTCAAGAAGAGACATAGAATGGGCCGAGAGAACACATACAGCGAAATAATAATCACCCCCTGCACCAACACCGACTGCAAGAGGCCCATGCGAACGCTGCGGAACACCCGGTCTTTCTTGCCAGCACCGTAATTCTGCCCGCAGAAGGTGGTGACTGTCACCCCAAAGGCACTCATGGTGGCCCAGAAAATCACATCTGTCTTGAAATAGGCCGCCCATGCCGCCACCACATCGGAACCAAAGCCGTTGATGCAGGCCTGAATCAAGATATTGGTCAGCCCATAGGCCACCGCCTGCACGGATCCTGGTGTTCCCAGGCGAAGCTGGTGCTTTAATATTTTGCGGTCAAAGCCCTCCCGGAGATCTCGTATCCGAAGGGACAGATGGAAGGGTATCCCTTCAACTTCCCTGCTTTTGACCAGTGCCCGCATAACTAGCACCGCACTAACGCCCTGCGAGAACACGGTGGCCGCTGCCGCACCGATTACTTCAAAGGGAAATACCACCACCAGCAGGATATCCAACACAATGTTCAGTACGCAGCATACAATCAGGTAGTGGAAAGGTCTCTTGGAGTCTCCCACCGCCCGGAGGATTGCGGCGCCCATATTGTAGAGAATCACACTGCTGATTCCACCGAAGTAGATGTACATGTACTGCATGGAATATTCCATGAGGTTCTCTGGTGTCCGCATCAGTTCCATCATGAACCGGCTGAAAAGAACCCCCAGCACCGTCATCACCACCGAGGAAATCAACCCGAATGCCGCCACCGTGTGGAGGGCTCTGTGAAGCTTCTTCTCGTCCTTTGCCCCGAAATACTGGGACAAGGTCACAGAGGCACCGGCGAACAATGTGGTGAACACCATGGTCACTATGTAGATAATCGTACTGGCAGAGCCACCAATGGCTCCCAGGCCGTCTGTTCCCACGAAGCGGCCCACAATAGCGGCATCCACCAGGCTATAAATCTGCTGAAAAATAGTTCCGGCCACCAAAGGGAGAAAGTACCGAATCATCTCTCTCCCGATGGGGCCGTCTGTAATCTGATTTGTAATTGAATGTTCCATTTCTAAGCCCCTTCAGATTGCAACCGAATTCATTCACCGGAAGTCTAGGCGGTGTGCAATCTTCTTTTAGCTCAATGTACCACGCTTATTTCGTATCTGCAAGCATGATTTTGAGAGAGTCATCCCCGAAGAAGGTGTTGGCGTTATAGAGAAAGAGCACGTCGGTGATTTTCTCCGACTGAATCAGGTCCTCCAGATTCTCGAAGTAATATCTCGGATCCACCACCACAATCTCTCGATAATGCTGCGTCAGGAAGGGAACGAAGCTGTTGGCATAGGAGTCCTTGATGAGAAGAAGTCTTCGCTGATTGGCCACCGGTGTCTCTACTGTATACATGGGATGGTTGCTCCCACCGAATACGGTGTAGGCGTCCTTCTTCTTCAGATTCTTTAGGTTGTAGAACGCAGTGGTTTTCTTCTGGGTATCGGTGTAGTAAATCACGGACTTTGCCGCCTGCTTTCCCGTGGGCTGGTACAGCTTAATCACATCGTTCTGCCCGTTATTGAATCCGCTCTTGGAATAGAGGGTTCCCTGGAAATCTTCTTTGACCACCTTGGCGCCGAAATTCTTCGGCTTATCTCCTGTAAGGGCATGGATGGAATTCTCATAAGCCAGATAGGCCCCATCGGAAGTCCAGTGATGGTCCGTGCGATAGTAGAGCTGCACGTCTTTCTTTTCCTTGCGGAAAGATTCGCGAACGTCAATTGGCTTGATTCCATATCCAGTGATTGCTTGGAAGAAATCGTCCATCTGTCGGTTTTGATCCGCCATCCGGACGGTCTTCGGCAGGTTCTCCGAAAGAACGTTTCCCGCATTGGGAACCAGCATGAAGTGCATCTTAAGCTTGGAATGAGTCCGGGCAAACTGCTGAAGTGCCTCCTCCGTTTCCGTCAAATTCTTGGAATTCGGCACGGTCAGATTCTCCATGAGATATCCATCCTTGGCCCGATACACGCCGTTATTCTCCAGGACTCCTACGGTTTCGTCCGCAGCCGCCTTGACTTTGATGAACTGATCTCGTCCCGGTATCTGATCGTCCACGTAGTCTTCAATCTTGCTTTCAAACCGGCCGTCCAGGTATTCCGACAAGGAGAACTTCGGAAAGGCCTGAAGGGCCCGGTTCTCTGCCGCGGAATACTTTCTGTCCGGTATCAGAATCCCGATTATCAGCATTCCGAAGATGACAGTCAGAAAACATATTCCCAATATTTTCGACATTTTCTGTTTTCTGTCCAGCATGTTTTTCCTTTCTATCTATAGAGTTAAACCATGATTCTTGTGTACGCTTTCATTCTGGGATCCTGTTTCCCGAAGGCTAGAACCGGAAGTACAGGAAGGGATTGTAGGATCCGAACACCAGATATGCAATGCTGAGAATGAGAATCAGCATGAGAAGTAGAATGCCGGTGTACTCGCCTCGCGAACTCTTCTGCAGATTTCGGAACCAGTCCATGGAGGAAGGTGTGGAGAACCACACTCCCGCCGCCAGCAGTATTCCGCTGGTTCTCAGAATGTACAAGGTCTTCATGTTGGCAAAAGCATGGCCGGAAAGGCCCAGCATCACCGCAAAGTATTCTTTCATCGCCCCGAAGTCCGTAATACTGAAGAAAGTCCATCCAATCATGACGATTACCATGGTGTACAGATGGCGAATCCACTTCGGCCACTTCTCAATGTAGTTCTTCAGTGCGTATTTCTCGATAATCAGGAGTACGCCGTAGTAAGTACCCCAAAGCACGAAGTTCCAGCTAGCACCGTGCCACAGGCCGGTTAACGACCACACAATCAGCAGGTTCAGAATGTGCCGCGGCACCGTTACCCGGTTTCCACCTAGCGGAATGTAGACGTATTCCCGGAACCAGGTGCTCAGGGAGATATGCCATCTCCGCCAGAATTCCGTAATGCTGTCGGAAATGTACGGATAACGGAAGTTCTCGCTGAAATCAAATCCGAACATTCTTCCCAGTCCAATGGCCATGTCCGAGTAGCCGCTGAAATCGAAATAAATCTGCAGGGTGTATGCCCCGATTCCAATCCAGTAGGTTACCACAGAAATGTCGCTTCCCGACAGGGCACCGATGGATGCATACAGGGAGCCGAAATTATTGGCCAGCAGCACCTTCTTACCCAAGCCAAAGATGAATCGCTTTGTCCCCTCTGCGAAATCAATCCAATCCGTCGAACGAACACTGAGTTGTTCTTCCACATCCCGGTACTTGACAATCGGTCCGGCAATCAGCTGTGGGAACAGCGACAGGTACAGAGTGAACCGAAGGAAGCTGGGCTGAGGACCCACGTTCTTCCGGTACACATCGAAGATATAGGAGAGGGCCTGGAAGGTGTAAAAGGAGATTCCGATTGGCAGCGACAACGCTGTGTAGTGGATATTCATTCCCGTCAGGGAATTGAAGGTATCCATCAGGAATCCAAAGTACTTGAAGAAGCCCAGAATCAGAAGGTTCATCACCAAAGCGAACAGCATGGAACCCTTTCCGGATTTTCCCTTCTCCTGTGCCCGTCCGATTTGAAGTGCACTGTAGTAATTGAGAAAAGCGCTGTAAATCATCAGTACAATGTACACCGGTTCTCCCCAGCTGTAGAACAGCAGACTGGCTATCAACAGTACGGCATTCCGTGCCTGAATATTCCGCTTCGGCATCAGGTAATATAACGCCAAAGTAATGGGCAAGAAATAGAATAAGAAGAGGATACTACTGAATAACACTTCGGAACACCTCCTCGTATTTCTCTGGATGATCGGATACGCAGTAGAAGAAGTACTTTCCCTTCGTCTCGATTACTGCATTTCCCAGAAGCTTCATCTGATTGGTGCCGTAGCCATCAAAGGCCTTCTTCTGGGATTCCACTCGGCTTTCCGCCGCATCTTGAAGTCCGCTCAGGTCATCGGTACTCTTCACCTTGATGATGAGAATCTCATCCACTCCCAGGGACTCTTTACTCTTGTAGTACATCCAGGAGTCGTAACTTTCGGAATTCAGACCCATGAACTGCAGGAGTTTGCGCTGGTTGCACTTCTCCATCTTGTTAATATTTGTTTTTTCCGTCAGGGCACTTTCAATATCCGACATGGAAACGTCCTTCGCACTGGCGGAATGATATATCCCCCCCAAGAATCCGGCAAGGGCCAGAATCAGAAGCACCCGGACAATGATTGGAGGTACCTGATTGATTTTATCTGCAAAAGTTCTGTTCATTAAAGATCCGCCTCTTCTATCATTCGATCCATCCACATTGGATAGTACGCGCTGGCCGCATGGATACCATCTCCAGCGTACAGGCTCTTATGCTTCGGAAGAATATCTACTCCGTCCACGTAGGTGTATCCCTCCTTCTTGCACATTTCCTCAATGGCTTTGTTGAATTTCTTATAGTTCTTCAGCACCTTCTTCCGCTTGATAGCACCTTTGGTGGGGGTGGAGATGCTGCAGACGTAGATTTCCGTCTTCGGGCTCTTCTTGTGCACACCGGCCAGCAGCTTCTTGTACCGTGCGATGAAGGATTTCTCATTGCCTCGGTAATTTCCCATGTCGTTCATGCCGAAGGCAAAGAACGCCGCCTTCGGATAGGTTGCCGCCGCCTTCTTGAAGAGCTTCTCATCGTTAATCAGGGAAGCCCCCACGGAGCTGAACACCTGCTTCTTGGAAAGCCACTGATAGACCGAAAGGCCCTCGGTCAAGGAG
>JBNMGJ010000051.1:0-10374 GCA_050872185.1 Mogibacterium sp. | reverse complement strand
GTGGGGAACACCGCTCCTACGCCTAGGTAGTCCGCACCGTGCTTCTCTGCACGAAGGGCTTCTTCTACATTGCCGGCGGAAACGCCGATAATTTTTTCTGGTCCCAGAAGTTCCCGAACGTTGCCGGCCTCCATATCGGACTGGCCCACATGAACGCCGTCTGCATTCATGGTCAGGGCAATCTGAACGTTATCGTTGATGACGAAAGGCACGTCGTATTCCCGACACAGAACTTGAAGCTGCTTCGCTTCTTCCATGAAGTGTTCGCTGTCCAGGTTCTTCTCCCGAAGTTGGATAAAGGTAGCGCCTCCTTGGAGTGCTTTCTCTACCACATCGCAGAGGGTTTCGCCTTCCTGAAGCCAGTGGCGGTCAGTAACCGCATACACCAGGAAATCCTCCCGGGTTAGATTGTTTCTTCGGATATAATTTCTCATATTATCTGATTTCATATTTTGCTCCTTCGGACAGGATTTTCCCGTCCATGTTGTAGATGGCATCAATAATCCGGTTTCGATATGTGGCGTTTCCGTCGAATTCGGACATGTGGCTCCAGGCGATTTCACCGGCCAGTCCCATGGCGGAAACGGCTGCGGCAGCGGCCTCCAGTGGGTTCTCTGGATTTGCGGTGACAAAGGCGGTCATCATTCCGGAAAGCTGACAACCAGTTCCGGTGATTTTGCCCATCTCCGGACGTCCGTTCCGAATTACGTAGCACTGATTTCCATCGGATACTAGGTCGATGGCACCGGTCACTGCGATAATGCTTCCAGTTGAACGGGCGAAGGCTTTGACCATTTCAATGCCCTCATCCAGATTGTCTTCCGTAATGGCATCTGCCACATCTGCATCCACGCCCTGGGTAGTTCCGGATCCCTGAATCAATGTCTTAATTTCGGAAATATTTCCCCGGATTACCGTCGGGTGCAGTTCCTTCATCAGGTCCACTGCAGTATTGGTTCGAAGAGAGCTTGCGCCGGCACCTACCGGATCCAGCAGAATCGGGTGACCCAGTTCCTTTGCCTTGCGGCCGGCTACGAACATTCCCGGAATGGCTCGCTGATTCAGCGTGCCGATGTTGATGTTGAGACCACCACAGATGGCGGTAATCTCCTCCGCATCCTCTGGATCATCGGCCATAATTGGGCTAGCACCGCAGGCCAGAATGATATTGGCCACATCGTTCACTGTCACGTAGTTGGTGATGTTGTGTACCAGGGCGCTGCGCTTGCGCAGCTCATCAAAACAGTTCGAAAGCATAGTAATCTCCTTTCATACAGCGGATACTGCCAGTGCGTAAGGAAACTCAACCGATAAAGTATAAAAGGCTGCGCCATAATCAGACGCAGCCTATCGATTCTCGTTCCCTCCGTTGGCATTATCCAAATCAGGTCATGGGTCTAAGTCGGTACTTACTCTCAGCCTCCAGGCAATCCGCCCCGTAAAGCTCCCCGTGTGTCCTATTCAATTCTTCGAAGTAATTATACTCTTTCTACCTTAAATTGCAACCCTACCGGTAGCGGTCGTATACCGTCACCTGGCAACCAGCATCTTTCGCTGCCTGGATGGCAAAAGAAGAATCCTCGTGTACCATAACGTTCTCCGGGGCAATTCCCATATCGTTACAAACTTCTCGGAAGATTTCCGGACCATCCTTGGACAAGTTCATTTCCTGGGAAATGAACAATCGCTGGAAGTAGTGGCGGATTCCCGTTCGCTGAAGGCCGGCCTCCACGAATTCCCGAGGGGAATTGCTGAGAATCACCATGGGAACTCCGGCTTCGGATGTTTCCTTCAGAATCCCAGGAATCTCTGGAAAAAGCAGCAGGTCGTTCTCATAGTGCCACAGCACCCGGTCCATCAGTCCCTGGGAAGTCTCTTCATAACCGGGAAGGTCAAAGTGCTCCACCAGATACTGAATGGTTTCCGGAAAGGTAAGGGGATCCAGAATTTCCGCCAGGTTAGCCGGTGGTGTAATCCCTTGGCTGGTCAGGTAATCGCTGCTGATGTTGTCCCACATTCTCATGGAATCCATCAGCGTGCCATCGCAATCAAAGATGTGAAGCTGAATCATTACTTCTCCTCCGCGAAAGTGCGAATCAGTTCGCGAACAACTTTAACTGCCTGCTCCATGCCTTCCACCGTAATGTGTTCATATGGTCCGTGGTATGCGTGACCACCGGTTCCCAGGTTCGGGCAAGGAAGTCCCATAAAGCTCAGCATCGCGCCGTCAGTACCACCGCGAACCGGAAGAATCAGCTCCGGAACTCCGGCTGCCTTGCAGGCTTTCCGTGCGTTTTCAATAGTTACTGGGCACTTCTCGATGATTTCGGCCATGTTTCTGTATTGAATTCGGATATCCAGTTCTACGGTTCCTTCGCCGTAGCGTTCGTTCAGGAACTTCACGGCGTGGCGCATGGTCTGCTGCCGCTGGTCAAAGATGTGCGCATCGTGATCGCGGATGATGTAGGTGAGAGAAGCATCGGACACGGTTCCTTCCATGTGGGTCAAGTGGAAGAATCCCTCGTAATCTTCTGTACGCTCTGGACGGTCTGCCGCCGGAAGCAATGCGTCGAATTCCATAGCGACCAGTGCAGCGTTCACCATAATGTCCTTCGCGGAACCTGGATGTACGTTGGTGCCGTGGAAGGTGACCTTTGCCTGAGCGGCATTGAAGGTCTCGTACTGGATTTCGCCTTCGGTATCACCATCTAGGGTGTAGCCGTATTTCGCACCGAACTTTGCCACGTCGAAATGGGAAGCTCCCATGCCAATCTCTTCATCTGGGGTAAAAGCAATGCTAATCGGTCCGTGAGGGATGTCCGACAGGTCTTCCACTGCCGTGAGAATTTCCGCAATTCCAGCCTTGTCGTCGGCACCCAGAACGGTGGTGCCGTCGGAAGTAATCAAAGTCCTTTCGGCCAGAGTTGGAAGATGGGGGAACATCTCCGGCGTCAGGGTCAGACCGCTGGTTCCCAGAGCCAGCTCTTTACCATCGTAGTTTTCGTGAACCACCGGCACGATGTCGTGGTCACAGAAATCGGAGACCGTATCCATATGGGCGATAAAGCCGATGGAAGTGGCATTCTCGTATCCCGGTGTTGCTGGAATGTGGCCGTACACATAGCATTGGTCATCCACTGCCGCATCCTCAATTCCGATGGATTTCATTTCCTCCACCAGAAGATGTGCCAAATCGAACTGACAAGCACTGGATGGAACGGTAGAGCTGTTCTCATCGCTTGGTGTGCGCACCGTAACATATTTCAGAAATCTTTCACTTGCTTTCATCGTTAAATTTTCCTCCTTAGAAAAAGTAAAAACACTAGCTCTATTATATTTCCGGAATTTCCTTATTGCAAGGGTATATAATAATTGAAAAATCTTGACTTCACTAGAGTTTCAAGGTAATATATAGTGTATTTGATTTTTCTGCCCGCACGGAGTGTCGGGTGTTTTTTATTGGAGAGGAGGAAATGCGATGAATAAAACCATGAAGACCGTTATCGACCTTGTGCAGCTTGTTCTGGGTAATGCGATGAGCGCTTTTGCCATGGCATGCTTTGCGCTTCCTTACGATATGGTAGTTGCGGGAGTTACCGGTATTGGAAGAAGTGCCAATCACTTCTTCGGATTCGGAGTAACACCGACAGTATATGTAATCAATATTGCTTTGTTCTTGTTGGGCTTCGTATTGCTGGGAAAACGGTTCGCCATGACCATTGCGGCCGGAACGTTCCTGTTCCCGTTCTTCTTAGGTGTATTCCAGAATATTGATATTCTGCAGCACCTGGTGGAGGATCCACTGATGGCAGCGATTTGTGCTGGAATTATGGATGGCGTAGGTATTGGAATGGTAATCCGTATGGGAGGTTCCACCGGAGGTATCGATGTTCCGCCGATTATTCTGAACCGGAAACTGGGATGGAAAGTGGCACCGGTAATGTCTGCATTGGATGTATGTATTTTCATCATCCAGATTCCAATCACCAGCACCAACGGAATCATTCTTGGAATCTTCTACACATTGATTTACAGTGTGGTCATGAATCACATTCTGGTGATGAACCAGGGCGGCGTTCAGACCATGATTTTCAGCAAGAAGCTGAGCCGAACCATCAACGAGAAGCTGTTGGAATTGGGATATGGAACTACCATTTTTCCGGCCAAGGGTGGATATATTCAGGAAGATTTCGATGTAATCAATTGTGTTATCAGTAGCCGAAATCTGAACCGGGTGAAGAGAGCGGTTCTCAATATTGATCCGACCGCATTCATTACGATTTCGAACGTCAGCGAAGTGAACGGAAATGGTTTTACCACCATGTTCTGGGATGAAGAATACGTACCCAATGTATCCGAGCGACGGGAAGGATTGGACATCATGGAAGAAAAGGGAGAAACTCCAGAATAAAATTCAGAAAAACATTGGAAACGGCCACGTTTCCCTGTATAATATAGTGTGACTAATTGAAAAAGGAGAGAAAGAATGGGTAAAGGAAAACAGCGTCCACCGCAGTTTAACCGTCAATCGAAGGGCTATCAGCAGAATATGTACAAGAACCAGATGAAGCAGAAGGGTGTGGAGATGCCGAAGCCTCTGAACGCAGAGCGCATGACCAAGTTCAACCGTGTGGCTGGAATCGTATGGGTTGTGGCAGTGATTCTGTCCGCATTCCTGGTGGGATGGAAAGTGTCTCTGGCTATTGCTGTTCTGGGTCTGGTATACTTAGGCGGATTCATGCTGTATATGAATAACTATCTGAAGAAGTACATCGGTGCCTACAAGAAGATGGGCGTTCCGAAGGAAATGTATCTGAAGCAGCTTCGCCGCAATGGAACCGACGAGAAGCAGATTCAGCGCATGGCGACCATGTGGGATAAGGCGAAGGAAGACTAGTTCTTTAGACGGAATTCCTGGAGAAATTTAAGACCTTCGAGAAGATTTCGGCTTGCAAGAGAGCCGGAGTCTTCTTTTTTTCAAAAAAACGGTTTCAGTTTCTTGAAACCTACCGCTTTGGTATGTTAGCATATCTATCATAATAGAAGTTTTTTTAATAAAATTCTGTCGGTATAATGAAGCGGCGAAAAGAGTGGAGGGGTACGAATGAAACAAGAAGAATTGATCAGAGTAGTAACCGGAATTGCAAAGGGGATTGCAAAGCTCGAAGGAAGAGACACGGAGGTTGCCGTTCATGATCTGCACGAAATGCAGATGGTTTTCATCGCAAACGGGAACATTACCGGCCGAGAAGTGGGCACCCGCATGGACAAATCCATCTACAAAATGATTCTTCGGCAAGCAGATGAGGACGGTCATATGATTGCCTACAACAGTGTTTCTGAGAAAGGCAAGAAGCTGAGGTCCTCTCACTTTATTGTTCGGGATGAAGAGGGGGAACCGGCGGTTCTTGTATGTATTAACCAGGACAATTCCAAGCTGGAGGAGTTCCGGGATTACATCAACTACATGATTCACGTGAACACAGAGGAAGATTCGATTACACCTCCGGAGAATGGTCAGAATATCATTCAGCATGTGGCTCAGAACGCCATCATGAACTCCATCTGGAAGATGACTTCCGGAGATCTGGATACCAAGGAAGGAAAGATTGCTCTTCTCAAAGAACTGAAGAGACAGGGAATATTCGATGTACGGGCTACCACACCGTATATCTGCAATGCGCTGTCCATTTCCCAGACTACGCTGTACAATTATTTGCGTGAAATCAAAAATGAAGAGGATGAAGAACCGACTCCAATAAAAGTTCGGTAATGGATAAGAGTCCTCTGAAGCCCTTGAAATTAAATACCTCCTGACCTATATTTAGGTTGGGAGGATTTTTGTTTGAGAAAAAATACAGAATTTTGATTAGAAATTGTTCGAAAGTGTAAAAAATATAAAAAGTGAAATATTTTTACAAAAAAGAATTGACCATTAAGAGCCGCGGTGATATTATCGACTTGTAAAGAAATTTCAATTTGAAATATATTTAAATTGATTCAGGAGGTAATTAGATGGCCGAGAAAGTGATTATGTCGGGTAACGAGGCGATTGCCCGCGGAGCTTATGAAGGTGGCTGCATATTTGCATCTGCATACCCAGGAACTCCAAGTACGGAAATTCTTGAGAATATGCCGCAGTACAAGGAAAATGTGTATTCCGAATGGGCACCGAACGAGAAGGTAGCAGCAGAGGCTGCCATTGGTGCATCCATTGCAGGTGTTCGTTCCTTCTGTGCGATGAAGCACGTAGGTCTGAACGTAGCTGCCGATCCGATTTTTACCGTAGCTTATACCGGTGTTACCGGTGGACTGGTTATCATCTCTGCAGATGATCCGGGACAGCACAGTTCCCAGAACGAGCAGGATAACCGTAATTACGCAAAGGCAGCAAGACTTCTGATGCTGGAACCTTCTTCCAGCCAGGAATGTAAGGATTACATGAAGATGGCTTTCGCACTGTCTGAGAAGTTCGATGCGCCAGTTCTCTTCCATGTAACAACCAGAGTCTGTCACTCCAAGGGAATCGTAGAACTGGGCGACCGTGTGGAAGCAGACTACATCCCTTACGAAAAGAAGATTACGAAGTACGTATCGGCTCCAGCCAATGCGAAGAAGATGAGAGTGAACCTGGAAGTGAAACTCCAGGAGATGGAAGAATACGCAAACACATGCGAAATCAACCAGCCAGAATGGCATGACAAGAAGATTGGTGTGGTTACATCGGGTATTTCCTATCAGTATGCGAAGGAAACCTTCGGAGACAGCGCTTCTTATCTGAAGCTGGGAATGACTTTCCCACTGCCAACCAAGCTGATTACCGACTTCTGCAACCAGGTAGAGAAGGTATACGTTATCGAGGAAATGGATCCGTATCTTCAGGAATTCCTGCAGATTCACGGCATCGAGTGCATCGGAAAGCCGGTTATTCCGAAGTTTGATGAGCTCAACACCGATATCGTAAGAGAGGCACTGACCGGTGAGGTTCCGGAATCCTATGAATCCGAACTGAAGTCCGTAGTAAGACCGCCATCACTGTGTGCAGGATGTCCGCATAGAGGATTCTTCCAGGCAATCAAGAAGAAGAAGAATCTGATGATCAACGGAGATATCGGATGCTACACACTGGGTGCCAACGCACCGCTGAACGCACTGGATACCGCAATCTGCATGGGTGCCAGCCTGTCCATGGCTCACGGTGCTTCCCAGGCATATAAGATGGTAGGCGCAGAGACCAAGGCAGTCGGTGTTCTGGGAGATTCCACATTCTTCCACAGCGGCATCACCAGTATCATGGATGCCATCTACAACCAGGGACACAGCATCAGTGTCATTCTGGACAACAGAATCACCGGTATGACCGGTCACCAGCAGAACCCGGGTTCCGGTTTCACTCTGATGGGTAAGGAAGCTCCGGAAGTAGATATTCCAGCACTGCTCAAGGCAATCGGAATGAAGGAAGAGAATATTCACATTGTAAATCCGAACATTCTGGAAGAAGTGGACAAAGCACTGGATGCATGCATCGCAACGGATGAACCAAGCGTAATCATCACCAGATGGCCATGCGTTCTGAAAAAGTTCAGCCAGCAGGATCTGGACGAGTTCCCAACCATGAACAAGCATCAGTGTGAGATTGAACAGGATAAGTGCAAGAATTGTAAGATGTGCGTTAAGACCGGTTGTCCGGCACTGATGTCCACCAAGGACAAGGTTGAGATTGATAAGACCAGCTGCAACGGCTGCACAATCTGCAAGCAGGTATGCCCATTCAATGCAATTTCGGAGGTGACAAGATAATGAGCGAAGTAAAGAATATACTCCTCGTAGGTGTAGGCGGACAGGGAACAATCCTCGCCAGCAAGATCCTCACGAGCGGCCTGATGGAAGCCGGATATGATGTTAAGATGAGTGAGATTCACGGAATGTCCCAGCGTGGCGGAAGTGTAAGCACTCAGGTAAGATACGGTGAGAAAGTGCTCTCTCCAATCGTTGGAATGGGTTCTGCAGACGTTATCGTCGCTTTCGAGAAGATGGAAGCACTGAGATGGCTGCCATATCTGAAGAAGGGCGGTTCCATCGTTGTGAACGATTTCGTCATCAACCCGGCACCGGTGAACCAGGGTCAGGCAGAGTATCCGGAAGGAATCATCGAAGACCTGGCAAGCAAGGTGAAGGTGGTATCTCTCAAAGCGGGAGATATTGCAGCGGATCTGGGCAACCCGAAGGCCATGAACGTGGTTCTTCTGGGTGCACTGGTGAAGGCTATCGGCACATTGGACGATGTGGATTGGATGAAACACATTGAGAAGAACGTGAAGCCGAAGTTCGTAGAACTGAATAAGAAAGCCTTCCAGGCAGGATACGATTTCTAGGCATTGCCCAGAAGTAGTAGAGAACGAGAGTATTAGCCGGAGATAAAAGGAGCGTTTGTTGACTCCCACAGATCCGATTACCTCTAAAGAAAGAATGGCGAGTCCGAAGGGACTCGCCATTCTTTCGGTTTATGCAGTGATTACAGCTTAATACTTCTTGCGGTCTTCGTCTTCCCCAGGCCACCGTAGGTGCACCGAAGTTCCAGGGGGAGGGACAATCCGATATCGTAGATTGCTTGAATCGTCTCATCCAGTGGAATAACTTTGTCGAATCCGGCCAGCACCATGTTGGCACTGGATAAGGCATTGCTTCCGCCCATTACATTCTTACCCAGGCAAGGGACTTCCACACGGTTGGCCACCGGGTCGCAGGCCAGCCCCGTAATATTCTGAAGCGCCATAGATGCCGCATCCATGCATTCTTCAATCGTTCCACCCATCATGGCGGTGATGGCAGCCGCCGCCATTCCGGAACCGGCGCCGCATTCCACTTGACAGCCGCCCACCTCAGCAGAGAAGGTGGCCTGTTCGGCGAAGAAGACACCCACTAGTCCGGCAACGAAAAGTCCTTTTACCATCTCTTCACGGTCTAAGTGTAGCGCACGTCCCAGCCCGATAATCGTTCCCGGAAGACATCCACAGGAGCCGCAGGTAGGGGCGGCAACAATCAGTCCCATGGAACTTTTGGTTTCCATCGCTGCGGTGATGCATTGAATCACCGTGTTCAAGGGTTCACAGGGAATCAGTTTGCCAGCCTGGGATGCAGCTTGGATTTTCTGGGACTGAGGCCCCAGAATGCGGTCACTGTACTGGGTTCCCGCAAGACCAGTATCCACCGCGGCTTCCATAACTTCCAGAATTTCCTCCATCCGCTGGAAAACTTCTGAGTTTGAGAAATTTCCTCGGCAGCATTCGTAATAGGCACCGTATTCCCAAGGTTCCATGGAGTGCTTTTTCGAGTAGTCTAGCAGTTCTTCTGCGGTGGAGTAGGGAACTTTGCAGCCCGAACGAGAAGGTGTGGGAAGTACAGGCTTCAGATATATCACATCTTCCACGTTATCTAAATTCCAGATGGAATGAAGTTCTTCTTCATGCAATGGATGGCTGTATTTGAGGTTCAGCAGAACGTGACTACCATCTACGCTGGTCAAGGTAAAATCACTTTCACCAGTCACCGCCTGCACCGTTTCTGAATCCGGATTTGGATGATTCGAAGAATCTATCCGAACCAGAAGTTCGTAGAAGTCTCCGCAAATATTGACCTCGAAATTCTCTAGCTTCTGAAGTTCCACCATTCCGCCGCCGACCGCAATGGCTTCCCAGTGCCGAGTGAGACCGGAGGCATCTGTAATGGCCATACGGTAGTTTCCGGGGTGAGTAGCCCCGTAGTCTAGAATCCGGTACTCGATATGGAGATGATGTTCTTTTAGCAATTCTTCATATTGATCCACCGATGGATACGACAGGGGGATATTCATAAGGCCGTAGGCGAATCCCATGTCGGTGCCGTGACCATCGTGAGAAGTTGCGAGGGAGCCGTTTACATCGAAATCCACCACTGCATCGGTCACTTTCTCCCTCATGGACTGGCGCACGAGACCGGCAATTCTGGCGGCACCGGCCACGTGAGAACTGGAAGGCCCTCGCATAACAGGGCCAATTACGTCGTTGAATATACTACAAGGCATCTTTACCATTTGAATCCTCCTGACACTTACGGGAAAGTTTTTCCATATTATAGCATACTTTTACCGAAGATATGGCGAACCTTATTTCCTTCGTTTAAGTTTGGCTTATAGTTAGACATTTATAATCATGCTGTCATATGAAAGATTACTTGACTTTATCACCGCAGGGTGATATGTTGAAGGACGGCGTGTGATTCCGATGGGAATCCCGCAAGATTGACAGAGAGGTTAATATATTATGGAAAAGAAGGTTTTGTGGAACCGGTACACACCGGAGCAGAATGAGGAAATGTCCTCCGTCTGCAGACGGT
>JBNMGJ010000085.1:0-7465 GCA_050872185.1 Mogibacterium sp. | reverse complement strand
CTGCAGCTGGACGAGCCCCTTCGGAAATTCTTCATCGGAATGATGCAGGAATCTCAGGGGACGGAGAATGCTATTGATTCTGCAGATATTCTGGAATCGCTGACGTCAATTCGTTCCTATACGGCCATCGATTACACCAATGGAGTGGCAAAGAGAGGTTCCCTACGCCGAGTTCGCATGATTAACAGCGGACTGGTTTTCTACGCAGAAGTGCAATCCATGGAGAAGCTTAGCGCCAAGGAGGAAGCCCTCCTGGGATCCGCGGTGTCACTGCTTCGGTACCTAGGATCCTTGGAAACCCGGGGCAAAGGGCAGGTAGAATGCCGGCTGTTCTACGGAGATCAGGATATTACAGATTACTGTATCGGAATGCTGGGGGAGGTATAGAATGTACTACTTAATGTATCAAATACATACGCTGGAGCCGGTCAAGATGGGCAGCCAGAACCGGTCGGAGAATACGGAATACGCGCTGGATTACATCGCCGGTTCCTCTGTACGGGGTGCTCTTCTGGGCGGGTATTGCCGGAAGATTAAGATTAACCTATCCCGAGAGCCGGAAATTAAGCGTCATCTCTTGAAAGATGTTTTTTACCTGAATGCCTATCCCGCTGCAGGAGCACAGCGGGCCATTCCGGCGCCACTGTCCTTCATGGGTCAGAAGCAGGAGCTTTCCCAGTACAACGGAGATGAGATTGATGTCAAGAGCGTTTTTGGAAACCCTGATGACCTGAAGCCTGGTGACCGGGCGGTAAAAAAAGAATCCTTCGCCCTCCTGTCTTCCGACAAGGTACAGGGGGTCAAGGTGCAGAAGTCCTTCAAACTGCACATTAGCGTCAACGGCCGGAGCAGTGATAAAAGGGATAAAGGTGAAGACAAGCGTGCCATGTTCCGGTATGAAGCTCTTTCGGAAGACCAGGATTTCATCGGATACATCGCTTCGGAGGATAAGGAACTTCTAGATCAGTATCAGCACCTATTGGAAGAGAATCCCGTCTACTATGTGGGCGGATCCAAAGGAAGCGGTTACGGAAAGTGCCGAATCACTTCGCTGGGTTATGTGGAGAAATCGCCTCGCACAATTTCCGGAAATGATTGGAAAGGGAAGAAGGAGTTCTACGTCTACATGCTGTCGGATGCGGTGATTTACGATAGGGACGGCTTCCCAGTGAACTATATTCCAACGGAGATTCTGGCGAAATACTTAGAACTGGATAAAGTAGAGTATGATAAGGGTGCTTCGGATGTGACGAGAATTACCGGATATAATTCTACCTGGAAAGCGGCGAAACCTCAGTACATGGGAATCAAAAGCGGTTCCGTATTCCGGTACACATTCACAGGAAGTCTGGAGAATAAAGGGCATTTGATTCGTGCCCTGGAAGACCGGGGAATCGGAATCATGCGGCAGGAAGGATTCGGCCGGTTCATGATTCTTCCAGCGATGTCTCAGAAACACTGGAAAGGTTACAGAAAAGAAGAGCAACGCCGGGCGGTTATAGAGCTTTCGGAAGAGAATCAGAAGCAGGCACGGATGATGATGGCGCATCTGTATTATCAACAGGTGCGGAGAGGAATTGACCGGAAGGTGGTGAACACCGCGAAGGTGTCCCCACACAATCAGTGGAAGAAAACCCAGGTAACCAACATCCTGGACATTGTGGAGTACGGATTCCGTGAAACACCAGAGACTTTCCGGAAAAATATGACCCAGTATTTCAAGGAAATGGAAGATAAGAAGAGTAACCCAGCGGCTTTTCGCTTCTTCAATAACGTAAAAGTGAGGAATAAATCTCTGATGGAATTCCTGTTGGACTGTGCGAACACTGCCGGAGATGTGGATGCTTTCATTGCGCAGGAGGAATTCAAAATCAATACGGCGGCGCAGAGAATCGGATTCCGCCCATCGAGAGAAGACGTATATCGTTATAACTTGGAGTATCTGGACAAATTCCTGAGATACCTGGGTCTGGACGAAGGAGAAGAAGATGCGTGATACAAGATACATTGTTCAATATACTTTGAGAATACAGAGCACGGGACCACTCAAAATCGGTGACGGTGAAAATGAAATTCTCCGGGATGCCTATTCCGGGAAACCTCAGCTTCCGGCAACAGGAATTGCGGGGGCTTTTCGGAATTACCTTACAGTGAATCTGAGGGATTCAGAGAAAGAATTGAAGCGATTGTTCGGTGCGGCAGATGGCAGCAAGAGCCGCTTGTTCTTCGGAGACGGTGAATACATCGGAGAAAACGATATAGTGGAACGCCGAAACCGGGTTCGGATGAATGGCATCACCGGAACTGCGGCAATGGGCGGAACGTTCAAGGTGAAATCACTGGAAGCGGGGCAGGAGTTCCGCGTGGTCTTCCGGCTTGATGTTGCCAATGAGGAAGAAAAAGAACAATATTCCGAATGGTTAGAAGAAGCGTTCCGCGCCCTGAATGAAGGAATTATCCGTCTGGGAGCGCAGAAGACCAACGGGGATGGTGGATTTAAAATCCTTTCGGCGGAACGTAAGGAATATGATTTGTTCCATTTGGAAGATCTGAAGAAGTACTTGTTGCGAGACGAGGATCACGGAGAAAATATCCTTCAGGAGCTGCAGAAACCCCTGAAGGGAAGTAAAGTAGCTGTGTTTGAAATCGATGCAGAAACCGTTACGCCTCTTTTGATTGCAGGTGTGAGCGCCAGAAAGAAGGATCAGGCCGATAAGGAGCCGATGAAAAACGGAATTGGTGATTACATCGTGCCGGGAAGTTCTTTCAAGGGCATTCTTCGGATGCAGTGTGAGAAAATTGCGAAATATCTGAATTTGCCGATGACTATGGTGGAAGATATCTTCGGATCCAGTGCAGATGCAGCGCGGAATCACGATGACCGCCGAGCCGGAAAATTGTATGTGGAAGATGCAACGATTGAGAATGTGAAGGACGATGTGGTATATAACCGGATTGCTGTGGACAAGTTCACAGCTGGCGTGAGGATGGGTGGAAAATTCGATGCTCGGCCCCTGGAAGGAAAATTCCGAATTCACTTATCTCTGATGGATGGAGATGAACATCGAGAGGCACATATCGGATTGTTACTCTTGGCTCTTCGAGATATTTTCTCCGAACGTGTGGCCTTGGGTAGCGGAAACAATATCGGATATGGCCGTATTCGGGGAGTAAAGATATCTCTGCAGGACGGGGAAATGCACAGGGATATTCCAATGGAAAATCCAGGAAATTCGGAAATGGAAGAGTATATCAAAGTTCTTTTAGCAGAAAGACAGGAAATACAGGAGAAGTGCAATGAGTGATGCAGTAAAGTGGGACGGCGACGCAGGCCGAATTGCAGAAGAAATCCAGGGGAAGGATTACATCATTCTGAAGTTAAGTGAATACCTCACCGGCCACCAAGCGGACGAGAGACTTCTGGCGGAACCGGAGGAAATTATGGAGGCCCATTTCTTCGATGAGGACAGCTGGATTCACATCTACGAATACGATGGAGAACTGTGGGTGAACCGCGTTCGGGATGATAAGAAACCGTATATAAACGAAGAGCAGAGCCTTCGAACCTCTCAGATGCTGGTTTGCCGGAAGACGATTGAGTATGATAAATACGGCCAGGCCTATTTCAGCAGCATGAGGCCGGTGCAAATCGTTGATGGAAGCAATCAAAAGAAAGACTGAGAAAGGAGCGGAGAATGGCAAACAACGGTAAGAATCACAACAGATATAACGATAATGCGAAGTATGAGCCGGCCACTGCCCCTTTCAACTTCGTTCGTCTTCCGCGAATTGCAGTAGACAGATATGATTCGAAAGAGGAACTACCGGCTCATAACCGAATCTATCGCGAGGAAGAAGGCTACTACAGCGGCGAAATCACCTACGAAGTGGTGGTGGACGGAAATGACCCAGGTTCGGTGCTGATGATTGGAGACGACAGTCCGGGAAATGAGAAGCACTTCTTCCGAAACAACGAGGGGAAGTACACCATTCCAGGCAGTACCATCCGAGGCATGGTGCGGAGCAATGTGCAGATTCTGGGAATGTGTAACCCGAAGGCGGATATACAGGATAGCCGGTTCATGTATCGGGATGTGGCGAGCAAGGACAAGACTCGTAAGAATGAGCAATACGGAAGTGTTATAAGTGTAGGAAAGGGAGAATACGAGGAAGGAAAAGTACAGGCAGGATATATTCGTTTGGATGAGGATGAGAAGTATCGAATCTATCCTACCCAAATTGTGAATGGACACTCCTACTTCCGCATCAAAGAGAGCAAGGTGCGGAAAGATATTGGAAACGATGAGAATAAAGTTGGTCATAAAGTACAGTATATGTACAATGACTGGGAATGCAGAAAAGAAAACAAATTTTTCAAGCCATATATTCTGAGCAATGTATATTATTCTACCGATAGTGAAGGAGATGTGACGCAGCTTTCTCTTCGTTCCCCATTAGCTTATCAAGGAACATTGATGACGTCCGGATTTGTAAGTAAAAAAGTATCGCATTATTTACTGAATGCGATAGATGAAGGCGGCTATGTCATACCCCTGTCGAATGATGATGTGAATATCTATCGGGACGATCTGAACCGGAAGAAGCAACTGAGTGATAATGAGAAAGGGTTCTACGAATTGCCGAAGGAGAAACTGGAGCGTAAACCAGTATTCTATATTCGCAGCGATGGAAAGACCTATTTCGGAATGACACCGTATCTTCGCATCTACTATGACAAAAGTGTTCATGACGGAATTCCGGAAAAGCTGAATACTAACGGGGTCAATTACGCGGATGCATTGTTCGGTTTCGCAAATGCAGAGGGAAAAACATTAGGATATCGTTCTCGTCTTTCTTTTGAAGACGCTGTGTCAGAGGATGCAAAGCTCGGAAAGCCTCGTTTCCTACTCTTAGCAGAGCCGAAGGCCACCTGTTATCCGGAATACCTGATGTCGGAGAATGAAAAACCGGTATCTTATTCTGCCGAATCCTTTAAGATTCGTGGTATTAAGCAGTACTGGCTGATGAAGCGTATCAAGGAGAGCCCAAAGCGCGATAATGAGAACATTGGTGTGAAGGTGCATCCGGTGGAAAGCGGAAGATTCGAAGGAAAGATTCACTATGAGAATCTGACGGAAGATGAACTGGGGCTGGTGCTGTATGCGCTGTATCTTAAGGGGGATGCATATCAGTCCATTGGTATGGGGAAGCCTTACGGGTACGGAAGAGTGAAGATTGAGAACCTTAATGTCAACGCTTATGACTTTGATGCGATATATGCCGGAACGAGCGAAGCCGTTGAGAAAAAGCTCGACTATAAGGAAATAATCAAAAAATTCAAGGCATATATGAAAACAAAAACCGACAAACCGTATGAGAAAGAGACGAATGTAAAAGAACTGCTCTATATTAAGAGTCATGTTATGGATCCAGAAATAACCAATTATCTGCGTATCAGTGGTCCTGACGGAAAAAGTGAGTTCGATACGAGAGGGGTATTGCCGGATATTTTTCGTTATGAGGAAGCATTTACAAAGGAGGAAGAGGAGGAAAGTATGGGGAATTTTGGATTATTATTGAAGAAAGAAATGTCTAAAATGAATAAGTAAGAAACGGAGAAATGATTTATGAAAAACATCTACATTACATCTATGACGATGCACGATAAACTGATTGAAATGAATTATGAGCCACAGGACGGAATCGTCTTTGATGGCAAGATGAAAACCGCATTCCCAATTATTCCACTGATGAAGGAAACAATGGATCCGGAGGTGGAGAATAAGGTTATTGTAGTAATTATGAAAAATGAAGATTCGACACGAAATCTGGAAATTTTCAAAGATAAACTTCGGGAAATTAATGTGGATCCGGAATGCGTTACGTGTGTGGAACTGGAAGAAGATAGTAGATATGCCACTGGCGTTAACATGTTTATGCAGCTAGCGAGGGAAATTGAAGATGATTCGGATGTGTATGCCTGCTTAACGTATGGTACCAAGATTATGACTATGGTAATGACATATGTCCTGTCCAGTATCAAATATCTTAAGACGAATACCGTAGTCAAATCGGTGTGCTATGGACAAATTGATTGGGAGAGTGGAAAACCGAAGCGTGCTAGAGTCTGGGAGGTAATTGGAATAATGCGAATGAATGAGCTGGTGCGAACATTAGCAGATGCTCCGATTGCAGACCCGATGGTTGCATTAGAAACTCTCTTGAAAATTTAAGAGTAGAAAGGTTGAGACAAAATGATAAGTCAACAACAGAAGCGAGAGGAAATTGGCTGGGTCACAACAAGGGATGTAGCAGCGGAAAATGCCATCGATGATTCGTGGTTCATTAGAGAAATTGGAGTAATGGATCCAGATAGTGAAGAACGGGAACGGTATATTGCAGAACACGAGACTGAAAAAGCTAAGGTTTTGGGACATCTTATGGCAATCAGTGGTTATAAAATATACAAAGAAAATAAAAAGGAAAAGGAAGAACTTGTAGCAAAATTCGGACAAAATTTTGATAATCTTCTCTTCTACAAACAATATGAGATAGCACTGCATAAATGGAATAGTAAAAATGAAAATGGGGTTAAGCTTTTTCGCAATTATGTTATAGAGGGTTATGTGGATGCGAAATATTATGAAAAAATTGAGGAAAAACGAAAACACGAGAATACGGGTTGTTCTCAACATGTAATCGAAATTGCGAACAAGGTTAAACAGGTCATACCGGGCATTACGCAAAATGGAGGTGATTGGTCTGAACTTGTTAATAGAGCTATCCAAGTCGTAAAAGAAGGTAATCCTCAAGTTAAAGAATCCACGTGGAAAAATGTCGAAAGATATTTGCGAGAAGGATTTGGCGTCATGCATTTGAATACCCCATTGGATGATTTTGATGATGAAGAGTGGATAGATGTCGTATCGGATTCCCATGCAACATCGGAAGATGATATCATTAATGCATTAGAGTTACAGGAAGAAATGCAAGCTAAATATCAAATGATAATTGAGCAAATTAACAATGCAACAAATAAAAACCGTGAGTGGATGCGAAGAGGATACACGGGTCGCATAATCAAAGTGCTTAAATATGAAGATGGTAAACCAATCGAAGAAATGCCAGCAGGAAATAAATTTAGATATATTTCGATGAAAAAGATGGCACAACCGATAATGAAAAACATCATAGATCAAAATTTCGTAAATTACATTATCCGGGAGATACCGAAATCGTTGTGTACCTTTGAAGGCATATACTGGAATCTTTTCCGCGAAGGTCGGCTGGTTACCAACAAGTGCTTGGCGGAGTGCATTCGACAGAAAGAACCCGTTACAGAAGCAACTGTCAGCAATCGTCTGAATGCACTAGACGTAGCTTTTGCAAAGATCTAGAGCAATGTTTTTCGAGTGGATTCATCCGGTTGATTCATAAAAATAAATACCTTTTACCATATCACGAG
>JBNMGJ010000278.1:0-1668 GCA_050872185.1 Mogibacterium sp. | reverse complement strand
GTGACATGGTGGTATATCCGAAGGTTATCGAGGCAAGAGTCATGGAGAAGCTGCCGTTCATTGCAACGGAGAACATCATGATGGAAGCCGTTAAGAAAGGTGGCAACCGTCAGGAACTTCATGAGAAGATTCGAGTTCATTCCCATGAGGCAACACTTCGCGTGAAGAGAGATGGCCTTTCCAATAACCTCATTGAGCTGATTGCAAAGGATCCAGATTCTGACTTGACCGAAGAAGAAATTCGTGCCAGCCTGAACCCATCGCTGTACGTTGGCAGATGCCCGTCTCAGGTTACTGAATTTGTAAAAGAAGTCATTGATCCGATTGTTCGCAGACATCCCCATGAGAATATCAGTACGGAGATTAACCTGTAGATTAAGGATACAAGGAAGGACAGAAATAAATGAAACAGATTGAACTGAAATATGGTTGCAACCCGAATCAGAAACCAGCATATGTTTCTATGAAAGATGATTCCGAACTGCCTTTTGAGGTGCTGAACGGAAAACCGGGGTATATTAACCTACTAGATGCACTGAACGGTTGGCAGTTGGTGAAAGAAATCCATGAAGCGACGGGGAAGGCCGCAGCAGCTTCTTTCAAGCACGTCAGCCCAACATCAGCAGCCATTGGCAGAAAGATGAGTGATCGTCTCAAGAAGTCCTGCTTCGTAGACGATATTGAAGGCCTGGACGAGTCTGAAATTGCGACAGCGTATGCCCGTGCCAGAGGAACTGACCGCATGAGTTCTTTCGGAGATTTCATTTCTCTAAGCGATATCTGCGATGAAACCTGTGCGCGTCTCATCAAGAGAGAAGTATCTGACGGTGTGATTGCGCCGGGATATACGGATGAAGCACTGGAACTTCTGAAGCAGAAAAAGAAGGGAAATTATCTGATTCTTAAGATGGACCCGGATTATCAGCCACCGGAACTGGAAGAAAAGCAGGTATTTGGCGTGAACTTCACGCAAAAACACAACGATTTGAAAATCGACATGTCCTGCTTGGAAAATATCGTAACGGAGAACAAAGAACTTCCTCTGGAAGCGAAGGAAGATATGGTTATCGCCCTGATTGCGCTGAAATACACCCAGTCCAACTCCGTTGCTTTTGCCTATGATGGTCAGACCATCGGTATCGGTGCTGGACAGCAGTCCCGAGTGCACTGCACAAGACTAGCAGGAAGCAAGGCGGACAATTGGCAGCTTCGCCTGACAGACAAGGTGCTGAATCTTCCCTGGAAGGCCGGAACCAGAAGACCGAACAAAGATAATTTTATCGATAGATACATTGCCATGGAGGATACTCCAGAGGCAAGAGTGGAAATCGACTGGACGGAATTGTTCGAGTCGAAGCCAGAACCGTTCACCCTGGAAGAAAAGAGACAGCTCCTGGATCAGGTGGATGGCGTAACGCTGGCATCGGATGCCTTCTTCCCATTTGCAGACAACATCGACCGTGCAAAGGCCAGCGGTGCGAAATACATCGTTCAGCCGGGTGGGTCCACCAGAGACGATTTGGTGCTGGATGCATGCAATAAATATGGAATGGTGATGTGCTACAACGGATTCCGTCTCTTCCATCATTAATCGGAGTTAGGCAGGTTATGTCCGGAAAAGCAGCTACATGTTAGCTGCTTTTTTGCTACAGAATATTCCGTGTCGTT
>JBNMGJ010000270.1:0-1866 GCA_050872185.1 Mogibacterium sp. | reverse complement strand
CCGAGAATCTGTTCCAGTATCCCACGGAACGAAGCATCAATCGAACTGCACTTGCCTGCCTTCGCAGGTTGGATGCCCTAGACGACGAATTCCTGGTACAGGCCTTGGCCACGGAATCAATAGATACGGCCAAGCAGATTAATCTGTATGCCATGATGAAGCAATATCGGTTAATGTGGGATTTCATGATTACCGTCATCGGAGAGAAATATCGAACGGGGGATTATCACTTCGGAATAATCGATATCAATACATTCTTTCTTCGCTTGCAAGAACAGGATGACGGCGTTTCCACTTGGAGCGATGCAACCATTAGCAAGTTGAAGCAGGTGCTGAAGAAATGCCTCGTGGAAACCGGATATCTGGAGAATACGAAGTCCACGGTACTCTCCCCAGTATGGCTTGCGCCTGTACTGGAGAAAGCCATCCGAACCGATGGAAATACGGCGGCATTACCGGCCTTCGGCTGCATATAGTCTGCAAGGCCACTCGCATATTCGCAAGGAGGAACTAGGGTGAGCGAACTACAAGAACGACTAGATAATTTGAAAGAACTCATTCAGACCGAAGATTTCCTAGAAGGAAAGGGCCTCAGTAACGAGGTCAACATCCGAATCTTCTGTTACGATCCATCCCAGGAAATGATGATTCAGCACTTTACGGAACAGATTATTCGCGATACGACGCTGGGATGTCACTTGGTGGAATACAACCTGTACGAAGTGTTTCTGGCCATCTGTAAAGAGAAGCGGATTCTGGACAGAATTCCAGCGATGGAAGAGAAGAAGGGGACGGCCTTCATCATGAAGCATTTGAGTACCATTTCCACCAACACTGCATTCGTCGAGCAGATGAAGAAAATGAAGGATACACCCATGGAACCAGGGGATGTGATTCTTATCACCGGCGTAGGAGATGCCTTTCCGTTCATTCGAATTCACGACCTGCTGAACGCCATGCAGCCGGAATTCCCAGATACGCCCATCCTTGTTTTCTACCCGGGAACCTATGACGGCCGGGATGTACAACTATTCAATTGTCTGAAGAAGAACCCGTATTACCGGGCATTCAATGTGATTTAGGGGGAACACATGATTATTCGCGAAATATTTGAAGATGATATTAACCGTAACATTAACGGCGTGGTCAAAGTTACCCAGGACGATACGGATGTGCTGGTCCAGGAGCTGGAGGAGTACGTCATTACAAGAGACCTGAAGAAACACTTTGCTACGTTCTTCCAGAACTACAGCCAATCGTTCCAAGTAAAAACCAGTGACATCGGGGTCTGGATTTCCGGATTCTTTGGAAGTGGTAAATCCCACTTCTTGAAGATGCTGTCCTATCTGCTGGCAAATCGAGAAGTGCAGGGGATTCGAACAGTGGACCGGTTCCAGAAGAAATTCCAGGATGATCCGGAGACCTATCGCTTGATTCAGTCGGTGACCCAGGGGCAGACGGACACGATTCTTTTCAATATCGATACGGAAGGTTCCATTCACAAAGACAACACGGCAGTGCTAAGAGTGTTCGCAAAGATGTTTTACAACTATCTGGGATTCTATGGAGAAGATCTCAAGCTGGCGAAGCTGGAACAGCACATTGAGAATCAGGGGAAAACGGAAGAGTTCCGCCGGGTATTCGAGGAGAAGAACGGGGAATCCTGGCTGGACTCCCGAGACAGCTACGTATTCTTCGAGGATGACATCGCGGAGACGCTGCAGGAAGTGCTGGGAATGAGTGAAGAAGCGGCCCATAACTGGTTCAACGGCTCGGAGACCGTGGAAACCAGCATTGCGAAGCTGGTTTCGGAAATCCGGGAATATGTGGAGAAAAAGCCGGAGGACTTCCGGTTGCTCTTCATGG